>NZ_JBFUBD010000160.1:0-6285 GCF_056405935.1 Polaromonas sp. P1_E3 | reverse complement strand
CTGTCTGGGATTGCCAGCCAACTTTGCACGAAAGGCAGGGCGAACCGACAGGAGACGGGTGACAGTGCCGCGATGCGCACCACCGCGCTCCGTTTTGCGGCTTACCCTGAAAACCGTGCGGACAGATAACCAGATAGCGGACGAGTCACGGAAAACATCAGAGGCGGTCCGTGAACGGACCGGCCTGCTCACACGCAACAGCTACCCAACCAGACAGCTACGACTGCATAGCCACACAGCCGGCTTGAGAAGCCGACCGGCATCACAGCCTGGGCTTTGCATCAAGCTTTTCCGAAGCCACCGCCGCCAGGCGTATGGATTTCAAAAATATCGCCAGGCTGCATCTCGGCCTGCCCGATGTGCCCGAGTGTTTCGATCTGGCCCTGTGCCCGGACCACAACGTTCTGCCCGACCTGCCCGGCCTGGCCACCGGCCATGCCGAAGGCCCCATATTTTCGCCCGTTCGACAGGATGCTGGCCGTCATGGTTTCGAGGAAGCGCACGCGGCGCACACCGCCGTTGCCGCCCTGCCAGCGGCCCGCGCCACCGGAGCCCTGCCGGATCTCATAGCTTTCCAGCCGCACCGGGAAGCGGAACTCCAGCACCTCCGGGTCGGTCAGCCGCGAATTGGTCATGTGCGCCTGCACAACAGAGGTGCCGTCAAACCCCGACACCAGCTTGCCTGCCTCATCCAGCTTTCCACCAGCACCCGAACCACCCGAAATGGTTTCGTAGTATTGGTGGCGGGCATTGCCGAACGTGAAGTTGTTCATCGTGCACTGGCCGGCTGCCATTACGCCCAGCGCGCCGTACAGCGCGTTGGTGATGCAGGTAGACGTTTCCACATTGCCCGCCACCACTGAAGCCGGCGGGTTCGGGTTAAGCATGGAGCCCGCTGGAATCATGACCTTGAGCGGCTTCAGGCAGCCCGCGTTCAACGGGATGTCGTCGTCAACCAGGGTGCGGAACACGTACAGAACCGCCGCCATGCACACCGCCGTCGGTGCATTGAAGTTGTTGGTCTGCTGCGGCGATGTGCCGGTGAAGTCGATCTCGGCGCTGCGCCCTTTGACGTCAACGCGGATGGCCACCTTGATCTGGGCACCGTTGTCCAGCGGCAAAGTGAACTCGCCATTCTTGAGACGCGTGATCACGCGGCGCACCGATTCTTCGGCGTTGTCCTGCACATGGCGCATATAAGCCAGCACCACCTCCAGGCTGAAGGTGTCCACCATCTTGCGCAGTTCCTGCACGCCCTTTTCATTGGCGGCGATCTGCGCTTTCAGGTCGGCCATATTCTGCTGCGGGTTACGGCTCGGGTATTTGCCGCTTTTGAGCAGTGCAATCATTTCTGCCTCGCGCAACACGCCGCGCTCCACCAGCTTGACGTTATTGATCTGCACGCCCTCTTCTTCAATCAACGTCGAGAACGGCGGCATGGAGCCCGGCGTGGTGCCGCCGATGTCGGCGTGGTGGCCGCGCGAGCCCACGTAGAACGTCGGCTGTGTGGCCGCGCCAAGATAGACCGGCGTAATGACGGTGATGTCGGGCAGGTGCGTGCCACCATGGTAAGGATCGTTCAGCACGTACACATCGCCGGGCTGCATCTTGCCGGCGTTCTCGCGAATCACCGTCTTGATGCTTTCGCCCATGGAGCCCAGATGCACCGGCATGTGCGGCGCATTGGCGATCAGGTTGCCTTCGGTGTCAAATAACGCGCAGCTGAAGTCCAGGCGCTCCTTGATGTTGACTGAGTAGGCAGTGTTCTGCAGTTGCAGGCCCATCTGCTCGGCAATGTTCATGAAGAGGTTGTTGAAGACCTCCAGCAGCACCGGGTCTACCGTGGTGCCCGCCGCAAATTTCACGGCACGTTCGGCCCGGCGGTCCAGCACCAGGTGGTCGAGCGCTGTCAGCGCGGCCTCCCAGCCGGGTTCCACGACAGTGGTGGCGTTCTTCTCGGCAATGATGGCCGGCCCAGAGATGATGTCGCCCGGCCGCAGGTCTTCACGGACCACCAGCGMGGCGTCATGCCACTGGCCGCCGGAGTACATGCGCACGGTTTCGCGGCGAGGGACTTCGCGCGGCTCATGCGTGGTGTGGCGCGGCTCGGCGGGCGCGTCGCCAGCCACCACCGACTCCACCGACACGGCCTCGACCACCAGGCCCTTTCCCTGCATCAGGAAGGCAAAACGCTGGCGGTATGCCGATTCAAATCCGGATGCGATCTCGTCCAGCGTGCCAAAGGGCACGATGAGCGCCGAGTCACTGCCTTCATAACGCACATGCACGCGGTGATGCGTGGTGATGCTGCCGCTGCTGACCTGCTGGCGCTGCAGTTCAGCCTCCGCTGTCGCGGCAAGTGCATTGAGCTTGTCGGCAATTTCGGGAAGCACTGCAGGCGAAAGCTTGAGCTCCACCGCCTGCTCACGGATCACATTCTGGTCGGCCAGGCCCATGCCATAGGCGCTCAACACCCCCGCCAGCGGGTGCACAAACACCTTGGTCATGCCCAGCGCATCGGCCACCAGGCAGGCGTGCTGCCCGCCCGCACCGCCGAAGCATTGCAGCGTGTAGCGGGTCACGTCATAGCCGCGCGCCACCGAAATTTTCTTGATGGCATTGGCCATCTGCTGGACCGCGATGTTGATGAAGCCTTCAGCCACCACCTCGGCACTGCGCCCGGTCTGCCCGGCCAGTTCGTTGAACTGGGCCTCTACCGCCTCGTAACTCAACGGCTCATCGGCATTGGGACCAAATACTTTCGGAAAGTAGCGCGGCTGCACCTTGCCGACCATCACATTGGCATCGGTCACCGCAAGACGCCCGCCGCGCCGGTAACTGGCGGGGCCTGGGTTGGCGCCCGCGCTTTGCGGACCCACCCGAAAACGCTCGCCGTCAAACTTGAGGATGGAGCCGCCGCCCGCAGCCACAGTGTGGATGCTCATCATGGGCGCCCGCATGCGCACGCCGGCGACCTGGGTTTCGAACTCGCGCTCAAACTCACCCGCGTAGTGCGACACGTCGGTGGAGGTGCCGCCCATGTCGAAGCCGATGACCTTGGCGTGACCCGCGATGGCCGCGGTGCGGGCCATTCCCACAATGCCGCCCGCCGGGCCGCTCAGGATGGCGTCCTTGCCCTGGAATACATGCGCATCGGTCAACCCACCGGAAGACTGCATGAAAAAGAGCCGCACGCCCGGCATCTCGCTGGCGACCTGCTCTACATAGCGGCGCAGGATGGGCGACAGGTAGGCGTCCACCACGGTGGTGTCGCCACGGCTCACAAACTTCATCATCGGGCTGGTTTCATGCGAGGTGCTGATCTGGGTAAAACCCACCTCGGCCGCGATGCGCTTGGCGGCCTTTTCGTGCGCCGTGAACCGGTAGCCGTGCATAAAAACGATCRCAATGCTTCGCAGCCCTTTCTGGTACTGCGCAAGCAGCTCCTTTTTTAATAGCACTTCGTCGAGCGCCTGAAGTACCTCGCCCTGTGCGCCCACACGTTCCTGGGCCTCCACCACCGCGCTGTAAAGCAATTCGGGCAGCACGATGTGGCGGTCAAACAGCCGGGGGCGGTTCTGGTAGGCAATGCGCAGCGCATCCCGAAAGCCGCGCGTGGTCACCAGCAATGTCGGCTCACCCTTGCGTTCCAGCAGCGCATTGGTGGCCACGGTCGTTCCCATCTTCACGCAGTCCACCACGTCGGCGCGTATCGGCTCGCCCGTTTTCAGGCCCAGCAGGTGGCGGATGCCGGCCACTGCCGCATCACGGTACTGCTCCGGGTTTTCCGACAGCAACTTGTGCGTGACCAGCGAGCCGTCGGGCTTTTTGGCCACGATGTCCGTGAAGGTGCCGCCGCGGTCTATCCAGAATTGCCAACGGTCGCCGCCCGGTTTTGAAGTGGTGTCTTGCATGGTTTTTTGATTTCAGAGTTAACGTGTTCTTTGCTGAGCTCTATGGATCTTCATTGATCTTATGTGCCGTCAGGCCTGGCTCGACGCAACGCTGTGCGGCGCTGCCGGTCGGGAGTTCTTGTCCGGAAAATTGGCTATCTGTGACCTGCCAATGTACCCAAGTACCGGCGCGAGGTGCTGGATATCGGGCGCGCCCCGCAGGGCCGTCGAAGCAGGGCACCAGGGATAGGGAAGACCGGCGACCCAATCCATCACCTCGCCTGTGTGCGAGGCCGGCAGGGCTTGCATGGTCGCTATGGTGATCGAAAGGCTTTCCGCCAGACACGACGGCGGCAAAAAACACCAATCGTAGCGGCCGCAGCCGACACGCACGGCGCGGCTGTCCTTTTCCGTCATGACAACCAGCCAGTCACAGCAAAATACCTGCGTGTCGCCCTCTGGTGGCGAGCCCAGGCAGAAGGTGTAGACATTCTCAAAGGACTGCCCAAAACGGCGCACCAGCACGTCGCCGATGGCATCCCTTCCCCGGGAGACGGGGGGGAACGAGATCGCACCGGTGTGGACGGTGACTTGCAGCAGGGCATCGTCCGTAAAGGCTTGCGCCAGCAGGTGAGGCCGGTTGCCATCCTTGGCATGAAGGTAGGCGGCAATGGATGCGGAAGGAGTTTTCATGCGATTCGGAGCCTGCGCTTATTGCGGCATGTAGTACGGCACGAAAATATCATTGGCCTCATTGCCCACCGATCGTATCCACTCGCGTGAAAACTTCTCGCCCATGCGCTTGATCTCGGTGTCCAGCTCGGGGGGAATGCGTTCTATCTTCACGCCGTTGGCGCGCAATTCCTCGGTCGCGCTGGTCGCCAGCGCCTGGCTGGCCTGCCAGCCGCGGACTTCCGCCTCACCCGCCGCCTTGAGCACGGCGGCGCGCGTCTCGGGCTTCAGTGCATCGAAGACCTTGCTGTTCACAAACACCGCATTTTTGGGAAACCAGGCATTGATCTCGTAGTAATACTTGATCGGGCCCCACACCTTGTTCTCCACGCCGGTCAGCGCCGACGTGATCATGTTGTCCATTCGGCCTTCGGCCAAGGCCTTGCCCACATCGACCATCGCCACATCCACCGGCTTGGCGCCCAGCATTTCCGCAATGCGCATGGTCGTCTGGTTGTAGGTGCGCATCTGGGTGYCGCGAAAGTCCGTCGGGCCCCGCACCGGCTTGTTCGAATGCAGGCCTTGCGGCGGCCATGGCACGGCATAGAGGAGCTTCATGCCATGCTCGGTGAAATGCTTTTCAAGGCCGGGCCGCTGCAGCTTCCAGAGGCGCTGCGCGTCCTTGTAGGAGGCAACGACGAACGGAATGGAGTCCGCACCGGCCAGCGGAATTTCCTTGACCATGCTCGCCATGATGGTTTCGCCCGCTTCGGCCTTTCCCTGCTGCACAGCCGCGCTGATGTCCGCCAGCTTGGCCAGCGTATTGTTGGGGTACACCTGTATGACCAGCTGTCCGCGCGTGGCCAGATCCACATCGCGCCCAAACTGCAGGAGATTTTGCGTGTGGAAGGACTCTGCCCGGTAGCCCGTGGCCAGCTTCCAGGTTGTCTGGGCCATCACGGTGGAGACGTGACCCAGCGAAACCGCGCACAAGGCGGACATCAAAAGCTTTTTCATGGGAACTCCTGAAAGGAAGTGGCTGCTTGCTGTTGGACTACATATGACGTGGCAGCCACAGCACCACGTCGGGAAAGAAGTAGGTAATCAATACCGCAACAATCATGAGGAAGAACAGGGGGAGCGCCGTGCGTGCGATCCAGGTCACCTCGCGCCTGGTCAGGCCCTGGATGACAAAAAGATTGAAGCCGACCGGCGGCGTGATTTGCGCCATCTCGACCACCAGCACGATGAAGATGCCGAACCAGATCAGGTCGAACCCGGCGGCTTCCACCGTCGGCAGCAACACCGCAATGGTCAGCACGACAACCGAGATGCCGTCGAGAAAACACCCGAGGACAATAAAGAAAGCAATCAGCCCCAGCATGAGCATGAAGGGAGAGAGATGGAGTGCGCCGATGAATTCAGCCAGGTGCCGCGGCAGGCCGATGAAACCCATGGACAGGGTCAGGAAAGCCGCGCCGGCCAGGATCAGGCCGATCATGCAATAGATGCGGCAAGCGGCGACCAGCCCTTCCTTGAACTTGCTCCAGTTCAACGAACCTTCAATGACCGCGAGCACGAGTGAGCCTGCCACGCCCAGTGCGGCGGCTTCGGTGGCGGTGGCGATGCCGCTGTAAATTCCGCCGAGAACAACCACAATCAGCGACACGACCGGGATCAGGTGGCGCGAGGCATAAATCTTCTGGCCGAAACTCATGGC
>NZ_JBFUBD010000159.1:0-6296 GCF_056405935.1 Polaromonas sp. P1_E3 | reverse complement strand
CTTCGCATGCGACAATTCTGCACTACTTGAGCAGGCAAGAGTCCAGCGGCGCAGATACTGCGCCCTTGTCCTTGCTGTCCTTGCCCTTCCCCGCGAACTACCTAATGGAGCACCTGCATGGCCACCAACACCGGATTCCTCACTGGCAAAAAACTGTTGATCACGGGGGTCCTCTCGAACCGGTCCATCGCCTACGGCATTGCCAAGGCCTGCCATGCCCAGGGCGCCGAGCTGGCTTTCGGCTACGTCGGCGAGCGCTTCAAGGACCGCATCACCGAATTTGCGRCCGACTTCGACTCCAAGCTCATTTTTGACTGCGACGTGGGCGACGACGCGCAGATCGACAAGATGTTTGCCGACCTCTCCAAAACCTGGCCGACCTTTGACGGCTTTGTGCACAGCATTGGCTTTGCGCCGCGCGAGGCGATCGCCGGCGACTTCCTGGAGGGCCTCTCACGCGAAGCCTTCAAGATCGCGCACGACATCAGCGCCTACAGCTTCCCGGCCATGGCCAAGGCAGCCCTCCCCTACCTCAACAAAAAATCGGCCCTGCTCACGCTGACTTACCTCGGCGCCGTGCGGACCGTGCCCAACTACAACACCATGGGCCTGGCCAAAGCCAGCCTGGAAGCCTCGGTGCGCTACCTGGCCGAATCGCTGGGCCCGAAGGGCATGCGCGTCAACGGCATCAGCGCCGGCCCGATCAAAACCCTGGCCGCCAGCGGCATCAAGGGCTTCGGCAAGATTTTGAGCGTGGTCGCCGAAGCCTCGCCAATCCGCCGCAACGTGACAATTGAAGACGTCGGCAACGTCGCCGCCTTTTTGCTGAGCGACCTGGCCGCAGGCGTGAGCGCCGAGATCACCTATGTCGACGGGGGTTTCAGCCATGTGGTGGGCGGCATCGCCGAGCCGGCAGCCGAAGCCTGAGGGGCTCCGCGCCCGATGCCGGGCGCTGCGTGCGCGACGTAGGCTGTCGCGCGGCAGTAAACGCTATGAAATAGATAGCTGTTGGCGCCCGTGCCTATTGACCTGCAGGCCAAATACGTGCATCAAATAAGGCCTGCAGGCACTTTGCAGGCGACTAAAGCCGGATCAGGCAATAGAACTGCCAGATTCGGCTGCCCCGGGGCTTCAAAATAGTGCAAAATCAGGCTGAAACCCAATACAGATAAGCGCTAGCAGCTATAAAAATAATAGCAAAGTATTGCGCTTTTCGTCGGATTCAGGCATCAAGCCTGTGTCCAATAGTCATAGCTCCAGACCGTTTCAAAGCCTGCCCGCCGGTAAAGCGCCCGCGCCGCGGCATTGCCTTCTTCCACCTGCAGGAATGCGCGCTCAATGCCCCGCTGCATCGCCACTTCAGCCATGGCGGCCAATACCCGTCCTGCCAGTCCCTTGCCGCGGTGTGCCGGATCGGTTCGCATGCCGTGCACGCTGGACCATCCGTGGCTGAAAGCCACTGCGCCGGCGGCAATGGCCTTGCCGCCTTCGCGCACGCTGGCAAACACCGAATCGCGTCCGCGGCCCAGTGACCTGACACGGCTGGCGCCGTCCACGGGATCAAAACCCTCGGCCAGGAACAGCGCGGCCCAGGCCTCGTCCGGCGCACTGGCGGTTTCTGCGAGTGCCTGTACAGACACACCGCGCATGGACTTGACCTGTGCCACTTCCACCAGCACCGGCTTGCCCGCCGTGTAGCCCCGCGCACCCAGTTCGCTGCGAAAGGCATCAAAGCAGGCCTCATTGGCCAGCCGGAAGACGGCCCGCATGCCGCGCGTGCRGTACTGCCCTTCAATGCGATCAATCACGCCATCGGCGGGGAGCTCATGCCGCAAAGGCACAGCGCTTTTGGCCCGGCTGACGGTTCCGCTGTCGAAGGGCAGCAGCCAGCCCCCGATTTCAAGCTGGTCCTCGGGTGATACAGCCGCCACAGTGGCGCGCTCGATATTTTCAATGTCGCTGGAAGTCATGGTGTCGATAAAAGAATGCCGAGGCAGGCAAGCCACGGGAGTCAAACAGCAATAAATAGGGGCCGCGAATACCGCTCTACGGCTAAAGGCGAAGTGTCGGGTTATCGCCTTCGCCTGAGGGGCCGGGGGTTTTAGGAAGAGCTAGGAAGAACTAGGAAGAGCGCCCATCGAAATGCGTTACCTTGATGGTGTCCAGATCGATCCCCTCGAGGCAACGCACGTTGATCGCTGCAATGCGATTACCGGCAGGATCCGTCCCTTCGCCATAAGGATGAATGCCACAGGTGGGGCAGAAACGGTGGCTGATCACATGCTTGTTGAACTGGTAGGTACCGGCATTTTCTTCGGGGGTCAGCAAACGGAGCTGGGCATGCGGCACAAACCACAGCAGCGACCCCTTGCGCTGGCAGATGGAGCAGTTGCAGGCCAGAGCGCTGGTGGGCTCGCCATCAACTTCAAAGGCAACTTTTCCGCAATGGCAACTTCCTCTGGAAGTGATTTTTTGCGTCATCGGCGTGATTCCTTTCATGGCCCTTGCGGCCTTCTTGGGTTGACAGGTTGCGCGAGCGACACACGCGATACCAGCACGCTTGCACGCCGCAAATTTGAACTATAAACTGTACATTCATACAGCTATAAGTCAAGAAAAACAGGGAGGGCCATGCGGCAACATATCACCAGCTCCGGCGAGCGGGCCAACAAGGCCTTTTTTCGCCTCAAAACACTTCATTGGCTGCTGGCAGCTGCAGGCTTGCTGGCTCCAGCGCTTCCTGCGCTGTCGGCGTCCGCAGTTGCGCAGGCGCCCCCGCTGATGCTTGCCAAGGTGTATCACCCCGGCGTTTCACTGCAGGATTATTGGGTCAGTGAAAAATTCGACGGCGTGCGCGGCTACTGGGACGGCGAACAGCTGCTCACGCGTGGGGGTGAACGCATCGCGGCCCCGGCCTGGTTTACCGCAGGCTGGCCCAAAACCCCCATGGATGGCGAACTGTGGGCCGGCCGCGGCCAGTTTGCCAGGGCAGTGTCTGCCGTGCGCCAGCAAACACCGGATGACGACGCCTGGCGGACCATGCGTTTCATGGTGTTTGACCTGCCCGCGCAGGGCGGCCCGTTCAGCGAGCGGATTCCGGCCCTCAACGGCGTGGTGAGCCGCATCGACCAGCCCTGGGTGCAGGCCGTGGGGCAATCGAAGGTGGCAAGCCATGCCGCCCTGCAGGCATTGCTGGCCACCACCGTCAAGCGCGGCGGCGAAGGCCTGATGCTGCACCGCGGCGCGTCCCTCTACAAGGACGCCCGCAACGACGACCTGCTCAAGGTCAAAACCCATGAAGACACCGAAGCCCGCGTGGTGGCGCATGTTCCCGGCAAGGGGAAGTACGCCGGCCTGCTGGGCGCGCTGCTGGTGGAAATGCCCGGCAAGGATGGCAAGGCCGGCCCGCGCTTCAAGCTGGGCACCGGGCTCAGCGATGCGCAGCGCCAGAATCCCCCGCCGGTCGGCAGCACCATCACTTACCGCTTTCGCGGGCTCACTGACAGTGGCCTGCCCCGGTTTGCCAGCTTCATGCGGGTACGGGAAGACCAGCGGCTTTAAAAGCGAGCGTTAACGGTGAGTTTGAAGGCCGGCACGCCGCCGCGAACGCCTTGCGCTGGCCTGGTTACCTGTCACACCTGCTGATTCACACGGAAAAATGGCTGTGGGGCTCTCCAGCTGTGCGCAGTCAGCTACAAAAAGAATAGCAAAGATTCGAGGAGCCGGTTTTATTTTTTCTGGCTCGCCAGCAAACCAAGGCCCGTGTAGCCCAGACTGGCAACGATGAAGAACCAGCCAATCCACTTGAGGAAGGACGATCCCCCGGCTTCCTGCGCGAACCCCACCTGGCTCGGGTCGCCAGGCATGTAGTAGATGTTCACTGGCCTGCCCGCCTCAAAGTCCTTCAGCACAGCCTCGGGGAACGAGCGCTTGATTGTCATGGGCCGCCCGGCCTCGGTGCGGAATTTGAGTTCCGCCGTGTAGGTGGTGTGTCCCTTTTGGGAAAAACTCTTGTACTCCTTGATCGGCTCGACCACCGCCGTCTTGCCGTTGGCCATGAGTAGCCGCAATTCGTTGTCCGAGCTTGCCTGCGCACGCAGGAATACTGCGCCGACGATGACGCCGAGGACTCCGAAGAGAATCGTCTTGAACATGCTCCCCTCCCAATAAATATGGAAAGGACTATAGCAAACGAAAGTACCTGTTTATTCCTGCCTAGCGTTTGACGCAATCCGCGTAGTAGCGCGTCTTGCCCTTGGCATCCACCTGCTCCACAAGGCCATGGATGTCTGTTTCAAAGCCCGGGCACTGGGCATTGAACTCGCGCGCGAACTTCAGGTAATCCACGATTTTCCGATTGAACACTTCGCCAGGGATCAGGAGTGGAATGCCCGGTGGATAGGGTGTGACCAGGCCCACGGTGATGCGGCCTTCCAGGTGGTCGATTTCGACCCGTTCTGTCGTGCGGTGGGCAATATGGGCGTAGGCGTCGCTCGGCTTCATGGCCGGAGCCAGGTCGCTCAGGTACACCTCGGTCGTCAGCCGCGCGATGTCGTATTTGGCGTACAGGGTGTGGATGTGCTGGCACAAGTCGGCCAGGCCCATGCGCTCGTATTTGGGGAACTTCTGGCAGAACTCGGGCAGGATGCGCCACATCGGCTGGTTCTTGTCGTAATCGTCCTTGAACTGCTGCAGCGCCGTCAGCAGCGTGTTCCAGCGGCCTTTGGTGATGCCGATGGTGAACATGATGAAGAAGCTGTAGAGGCCGGTTTTCTCGACGATCACGCCATGCTCGGCCAAAAATTTGGTCACGATGCTGGCCGGGATGCCCGTTTTGGCGAACTTGCCGTTCAGGTCAAGGCCGGGCGTGACGATGGTGGACTTGATCGGGTCCAGCATGTTGAAGCCGGTGGCCATCTGGCCAAAGCCATGCCAGTTGTTGGCGCCGTTTTTGGCCGTCTTGGCGCTGCGGGATTCACCCTTGATGATCCAGTCCTGGCCTTCGCCGATGCCCTCTTCCACCAGCTTGTCCGGCCCCCAGACCTTGAACCACCAGTCATCGCCGTATTCCTCGTCGATCTTGCGCATGGCGCGGCGAAAGTCCAGCGACTCGGCGATGCTTTCCTCGACCAGCGCGGTGCCGCCGGGCGGCTCCATCATGGCGGCGGCCACGTCGCAACTGGCGATGATGCTGTATTGCGGCGAGGTCGAGGTATGCATCAGGTAGGCCTCATTGAAGAGGTGCCTGTCGAGCTTCACGTCCTGCGAGTCCTGCACCAGCACATGGCTGGCCTGGCTGATGCCGGCCAGCAGCTTGTGGATGGACTGGGTGGCATACACCACGGCGTTCTTCGGCCGGACACGGTTCTTGCCCATGGCGTGGTAGGTGCCGTAGAACGGATGGAAAGCGGCGTGCGGCAACCAGGCTTCGTCAAAGTGCAGGTTGTCGATGTAGCCATCCAGCATGCCCTTGATGGTTTCGGTGTTGTAGAGCACGCCGTCGTAGGTCGACTGTGTCAGTGTCAGCACGCGCGGCTTGACCTTGCTGCTGTCCACGCCCTTGAGCAGCGGGTTGGCGTCGATCTTGGCGCGGATCGCGTCCGGCTCGAATTCGCTCTGCGGAATCGGCCCGATGATGCCGAAATGGTTGCGCGTCGGCTTCAGGAACACCGGAATCGCACCCGTCATGATGATGGAATGCAGGATGGACTTGTGGCAGTTGCGGTCCACCACCACCACGTCGCCGGGCGCCACCGTGTGGTGCCACACCATCTTGTTGCTGGTCGACGTGCCGTTGGTCACGAAGAAGCAGTGGTCGGCATTGAAGATGCGCGCGGCATTGCGCTCGCTGGCGCCGATGGCGCCGTCGTGGTCCAGCAGTTGGCCGAGCTCTTCTACAGCGTTGCAGACGTCGGCGCGCAGCATGTTCTCGCCAAAGAACTGGTGAAACATCTGGCCGACCGGGCTTTTGAGGAAAGCCACGCCACCGGAATGCCCGGGGCAGTGCCAGGAGTAGGAGCCGTCTTCGGCGTAATCGAGCAGCGCCTTGAAAAACGGCGGCTGCACGCCTTCGAGGTAGCTTTTGGCCTCACGCAGGATGTGACGCGCCACAAACTCGGGCGTGTCTTCGAACATATGGATGAAGCCATGGAGCTCTCGCAGGATGTCGTTCGGGATATGGCGCGAGGTCTTGGTTTCGCCATACACGTAAATCGGCACGTCCAGATTCTTGCGGCGTACCTCTTCGATGAAATTGCGAAGGTTCAGAACGGCTGGGTCCAGGTCGGGCCCGGGGG
>NZ_JBFUBD010000158.1:0-6307 GCF_056405935.1 Polaromonas sp. P1_E3 | reverse complement strand
AACAAGGACTCGCCACGGCGAGTCCTTGTTTCTTCTGGTATTTCGGGTTTTGTTTTCGGTTGTTTGGTATTCCTGCCTCCACCCCCTTCTGTATGCGCCGAGGAGCGSAGGTYCAGRCGGATCAGGGATCGCGATTGTCTGAGCGAAGTGCAACGTAGCGAGTTCGAGCGAGACCCCGCCTGAACCGAGCACCGCAGGTTGCCCGTAGCGAAGCGGAGGGTCGCAGACAGCAGGGTCGCCTTTTCTTTGCTTACTTTCTTTTGGCGAAGCAAAAGAAAGTTACTTGCATGCCGGGCAACCCCCGGCCAGCAACACTCAGACGAGCGCGCAACACCGGAGCAAGAACGGCCCCCAAAGCGCAAACGCCGAAGCAAAACCGACTTAATGCCTCAGTCGCCCTGCGACCCCCGATGCGCCCACCCCGTAGTGTGCTTCTCAACATAGCTGAACAACTCATACATCGCCATAGCCATCGCCCCAATCACCACCAGCCCGGCAAAAGCCAACGCCAGCCGTTGCTGTGATCCGGCACTCTGCATCAGGTAGCCAATGCCTGAATCGCCCGCCGTCATTTCAGCCAGCACGGTGCCGACAAACGCCAGCGTGATCGCAACCTTGAGCGAGGCAAAGAAGTAGGGCATGGAGCGCGGCAGGCCGACTTTGACCAGCACATCCCAGCGCTTGGCGCCCAGCACGCGCAGCACGTCTTCGAGTTCGGGTTCCAGCGTGGCCAGGCCGGTGGCCATGTTCACGGTGATGGGGAAAAACGAGATCAGAAAAGCGGTGAGGATGCCGGGGCCGACGCCGATGCCGAACCACACAATCAGGATGGGAACAATCGCGGCCTTGGGCACCGCGTTGAATGCCACCAACAGCGGGTAAACCGCGGCATAGGCCAGCCGTGACGAGCCCACCAGAAAGCCCAGCAATACACCCACCACGATGGACAGGCCGAAACCGACCATGGTGACCCAGAAGGTCTTCCAGGCGGCTTCGGCAATCGGGCCGGCAAATTCAGCCATGGCCTGGGCAATGGTGAGGGGTGCGGGAAAAATGAACTCCGGCACCGAGAAACCGGCGCATACCGCCTGCCATAGCGTCACCACGGCTGCCAGCAATACCCAGGGTGCCCAGCGTTCCAGCTGTTTATTGTTCAGGTTCATGGCTGCGCTCCGCCGCGCACCGCGCCGATGTGGCTGCGCAGCTCATGCACGATGTCGCTGAACTCGCGGGTGTAGGTCACTTCGAGGTCGCGCGGGCGTGGCAGCTCAATTTCGCGCCGCACGACGAAGCGGCCGGGGCTTTTACTCATCACATAAACGGTGTCGGCCAAAAAGACCGACTCACGCAAATCATGCGTGACCAGGATCACGTTGAAGCGCTGCTCGGTCCAGAGGTCGCGCAGGATGCACCAGAGCTCTTCGCGCGTGAAGGCATCGAGCGCGCCAAAAGGCTCGTCGAGCAGCAGCATCTTGGGCTCATGGATCAGCGCCCGGCAGATGCTGACACGCTGCTGCATGCCGCCCGACAGCTGCCACGGGAATTTGTCTTCATAGCCCGCCAGTCCCACCTTTTGCAGAAGCTTGCGCGCACGTTCTTCAAATTCTTTCCGCTTCGCCTTGAACTGGCTGCGATAAGGCTCAACGATCTCAAGCGGCAGCAGCACGTTGCCGACGGTGGTGCGCCAGGGCAGCAGTGACGGCGCCTGGAAGGCCATGCCGGAAATTTTCAGCGGCCCTGTGACGGGCCGCCCGTCAATCAGGATGCTCCCGGCCGACGGCATCTTCAGCCCGGTCGCCAGCTTCATGAAGGTGGACTTGCCGCAGCCCGAGGGCCCGACGATGGCAATGAACTCGCCCTGGCGCACCTGCAGGTCAATCGCTTCAACGGAAAACTGTTTGCGCGCGAGCAGTTCGTCGTTGTAGGCAAGCCAGACATCGCGGAAGTCAACAAAAGGGCTGTCAGCAGTGGCGAGGGACATGTTTTAGGTATAAAAACGGCCGCTAACCCAATAGGGACGCGCGCAAGCAGCTATGAAAAGTGTAGCAATTCGGGACGGGCATGGCGCCAGGCACAGCGCCTGACGACAGGACTTATTTCTTCGGCAGCACATTAAGCTCGGCTGCCGTGGGCAGGAAGGAGCCGTTCCATACCGCGTCGGGGTTAACACGGGTCTTGGTACCGAACGCATCCGACACCTGCGAGGCCATCAGCGAGAGGCGCGGCGCCTTGACCTGGCCAAAGCCTTCGGCGCGCGCGTCGGGGCTGTTGACAACAGTGTCGATGGCCAGGCGCAGGCGGCGCACTTCCAGCGGCACATTGATGATGCCGTCACGCGCTTTCACGAACTCGATGGCGGCGGCCGGGTCGGCCACCACGTCTTTCACGCCCTTGGTAAAGGCCTGCAAAAACGCCTTGATGGCGGCCGGGTTTTCCTTGATGAGCTTGGGCGAGACGATCACCACGTTGCCGTAGTGCTTCACGCCGAAGTCGGCATAGGGCAGCACCACCACGTCTTCGGCCTTGACCCCACGCGCCTCCAGGTTGAGCAGCGAGGTGAAGGTAAAGCCGGTGATGGCGTCCACGTCGCCGCGGGCCAGCATGGTTTCGCGCAGCGGCGGGTCCATGGCTGTCCACTGGAAGCCGGTGATGTTGTTGGCCTTGGCAAAAATCGGGAAGGCGCGGCGGCCGGCGTCAAACACCGGCGCACCCATCTTTTTGCCGTTCAGGTCGGCGGGCGTCTTGATGCCCGACTTCTTGAGCGCCATGACGGAGGCTGGCGTGTTGTTGTAGACCATCATCACGCCCACCGGCTTGTTGGGGGCGTCCGGGTTGTTGGCATGGAACTCCATCACCGAGGCCATGTCGGCAAAACCCATGTCGTAGGTACCCGAAGCTACACGGGTCACCGCCCCGCCCGAGCCATTGCCGGCGTCCACCGTCACGTCGAGCTTGTTGGCCTTGAAGTACCCCTTGGCCACCGGCGTGAGGAAGAGGGCTGCCGGGCCTTCGAAGCGCCAGTCGAGCTRGAACTTGATCGGCGTGTTTTGCGCATGGGCGTTCAGGGCTGCCAGGGCGATCACCGCCCCGGTCATCCTGGCGGCGAAGCTGGAAAGGGCAGATGCGGCAAGTGCACGATTTTTCATGGCGGAATTTTCTTGAAGGGGTTGCGAAAGGGGGACCGGCAGGCCAGCAAATCAGCATGGAAACGCGGTGGCCGTGAAATCAAGGCGAACTTCAAAACGATACAGCAAAAACAGTGCCTGCCACGCTGCGAAGTAGAACTTTGGCGTTGCCCCGGCGGTTCAGGCGTCTGGTGGGTCTTGCCGCCGGACGATGCGGATTGGCTTAAGAGCAACAACTGCCGCGTTCAGGCGCTGTCAGTGTTCGCACCCTGTGATTACTCACAGGATGCATTTTGTGATGTTTCGGCGTTCATATTTTGAGCGTACGGCTTGGCTGCCTTCCTTTGTGTTGACCGGCCGCGCCGCAAGCATCCCAGAAGCAGCTGTTGAAAAAGGTCGCGGATGGATGCGCCGTATCCCTGGCATCAGAAAGTCCTGGGGTGGAGCTGATGGCGTTACAGCTGTTTACGTTTGACCCGTACCGCTGCCGTTGCCTGAAGCCGAGCGCCGGCACGCCATCTACGTTTGGCAGGTTTACCTGTCAGCCCTGACAGGGCAGGCGCCATGGACAGCCTTTGACTATTTTTGCGGCCGGTCCATAGAGTGTATTTGCGTAGGTGACAAGGATTAAGCCGCAAGGCCGTGCAGTTCCGAAGCCTTGACAAAGCCTTGGGGCGGTAGCCGAAGTCATCCAGCAACGATGTACTGGGTCATTGGGCTTTCCATAACAAGGTTTTCATGAAAACTCCCTCCTCGCAGCTTCGCCGTCAGATGTTGTCAGTCCTGGGCCTGGGTGCCCTCGCAGGGGGTATGGGTGGGCCGGGTAGCGCCTGGGCCCAGGCTGCGGCGGCGGCTGCTGCTTCTGCTGCCAAAAAACCGGCAGGTGGCGCGAACTGGCGGCTGCTGGTCAATGAAGCCGTGGGGGGTGATACCAACTCATTTTTGCTGACCAACCGTTATCGCCCTGCCGCCGACTTCATCAGCGCCCAGCTCAAGGGGCGGCCTATCGTCGTGGAGCCCATGGTGGATATCAAGCGCTTCATGGCGGTGGCGCAAGGCGCCAGCAAGCCGGAGTTTGTCTTCGGAAAGTCGGTCAACCAGCTGGCCAAGCTGGTGCGCGACAACGGCTACCAGCCGGTGGTGCGGCGCGCCGACCCCTACAAGGCGGCCTTCATTGTGGCCAAAGATTCTCCGATCAAAAACCTGACGGATGCGGCCGATGCAAAAGTCATCATGCCCGACGAGTTTGCGGCCACCACCGCGGTGGCCCTGGCGGAACTGCGGCGGCAAAAACTTGGCCAGGTCCGCGTGACACACGTTCGCTACCAGGAGGAAGTCGCGCAGTTTGTGAAGTCGGGGATGGGCCAGATCGGCGTGGTCAATCCCACCATTGCCAAGAAATGGGTGGAAGAGGGCGGGCGCGTGGTGGCTGAGACGCAACCCGTGGTGAACTGGTCGGTGCTTGCCGGTCCCAGCGTGGCTGCGGACATGGTGCAGCAGCTGCGTGACGCGCTGCTGGCGACCAATTCAGAAAGCGCCGCAGTGATGGCTTCGATGGGCGTGAAGGCCTGGGCTAAAGCCGAACGGAAGGACTACCTGGATTTGTTGGACTACACGAGGGAGTAAAAAATGGCTACGTTGATTCAAACACGTCTGTTTTCACTTTTACTTTCGCCATGGCGGGCCGGACTGCTGGCAGCCGCCCTGGTATTTTCCTGCGGCATACAAGCCCAGGAAAAAAGGGCGATACCGCCCAACATCGCGCAGGCCGCTGCCGACATTGCCGCAGAGCTTGCCAGCAGTTGCCCGCTGGTGCCGGCCGGTGACATCAACGCTTACACGCAGTGCCGGCAAACCCTGTTTGGCCCCAGCCAGCTGCGTGCCCACGTGGCGCCCATCATGCTGTGGGGCCGGCAAAACAAGAAAGACAACGCCACGCTGCGCCAGACCAATCTGACCCAGTTCGCCCCCGACGCCTGGACCGGCATGTATGCGCCGCTCTTCATGTTCAATGGCCGGCATACCGTGGAGTGGGTGGCCGACGAGAAGATGTTCCTGGTGCGGCTTGAGGCCGCCTTTCGCAACCGCTTGCCGCCGGGCCAGTTTCCTTATCCGTTCTGGCACGACGAGGCCAAGTGGTCGATGTACGAGAACGCCCGCAGCATGATGCTGTGGATCAGCCCGGAGACCGTCACCATCAAGGTGGCGCAGTTGACCGACGTGGCGCCCACRCCGCTGCTGCARSCGGTGSWGRCGGTGCAGCAYGARAAATACCAGGGCCCSTGGCTSTGGACCGACGAMAARGGCCACACCCAGCCGGCGGTGACSCTGTTCGACGGCCTGTACCGKCCGGAAAACCCATACCTGGGCARCGTSGACAAGCGCTACCGGGACCTGGCGCTGCAGATGCGCGAGTCGCAGTGCGTGAACTGCCATGTACCCAACAACCCCGACAAGATGAGCCGCCTGGTGCTGCTGTCGACACCCGCGCATGCCGCGGCAGAGGTGGACCGGTTGATCAAGGCCGTGCGGGAGGACCGCATGCCGATGGACGAGTTCAGGTTGAGCTACGCGCTCTCGGAGGACAACAAGAAATGGCTGCTTGAGAGTGCGCTGGCATTCAAGGCAACCTTGACAGCTGCCAGGCAATGGGAAGACGAGGCAGCGAAGAAGACCGTGCAATCTGCAATTAACCCTTTGAAGGTGATCAAATGAATACTCCGTTGCTGTCACAAGTTACCGGTCGCCGCGCGGTTCTTCGCGGTGTGGTGGGCACCGCGGTTGCCGTGGCCTGGCAGGGCTTCCCCATGGTGAGCTGGAGCCAGCAGGCAGCGAGCCAGCTGGCGGGCGTAGACCGCTGGAGGTTGTTGATCAATGAAGCTGTCACGGCAGACCTCAGCATTTCGATGCTGGCCCTGCGCTACCGCGGGCTGGCCGACTACCTGGGAGGGCAGATCCGCAACAAGCAGGTGGTGGTTGACCCCGTCATCGACATCCAGAACTTCGTGCGGCAGGCATCGTCAGAGCAAAAGCCCTTGATGGTGTTTGGAAAATCCGTCAACCAGCTGTCCAAGCTGGTTCGCGACGGGGGTTACCAACCGCTGGTGCGCAGGCCCGAGCCCTACCAGGCTTCGCGACGGGGGTTACCAACCGCTGGTGCGCAGGCCCGAGCCCTACCAGGC
>NZ_JBFUBD010000157.1:0-6361 GCF_056405935.1 Polaromonas sp. P1_E3 | reverse complement strand
GCACGGAAATACTTCTGCTGCATCCATCCCGCTGGCGCTGGATACCGCCGTGCGCAGCGGCAAGATCCAAAAAGGCGACACCCTCATGCTTGAAGGTGTAGGTGGCGGTTTTACCTGGGGTGCGGTGCTTCTCAACTACTGAGCGGCTCCCAGCCACCGCGAGGCGTTTTCACAGACAGGTGGGCATTTGAAATTCAAACCGTCCGGTGCATTGGATCGCCTGGCAGCTGCCTTGCTGGTGCTGGCGTTCGCGCTGGCCGGATGGAAAGTCGTGCAGCGCGCGCCGGCATCTTCCTTTTCGGTGTTGACGGCCGGCCCTTCGGCCGATGCCAAATCGCTGCTACGCGCAGATTTGCCAGCACAGCAACTATCGCCGGATGGGCGCTTCCATTTCGACACCCAATTCGTGTCGTCGTCACCTGGTCAGGCTGTCCATGCGGCTTCGCTTGTGGAATTGCGCGATGGCCGTTTGCGCGCGGTCTGGTTTTCCGGGTCCCGTGAGGGAGCGGGGGACGTCACCATCCAGACCTCGGTGATGGATCCGGTCAGCTTGCGCTGGAGCGCTGAAAGTACCTTGTTCGATCGTCAGGCACTTCAGCAGGGCCTGTGGCGCTATGTCAAGAAACTCGGCAATCCGGTGATTGCCCGCGCGCCCGACGGCTCGCTCCGTCTGTGGATGGTCAACGTCTCATTGGGCGGATGGGCGGGCAGTTCGGTGAGCTGGGCACGTTCGAGCGATGAGGGGGAAACCTGGAGCCCGCCGCGCCGACTGGTAACTTCGCCCTTCCTGAACATCAGTACGCTGGTCAAAGGCACGCCCGTTAGTTTCGAAAATGGCGAAATCGGCTTGCCGGTGTATCACGAATTCATCACGAAATTTGGCGAAATCCTGCGGATTGACTCCCTTGGCCAGGTCGTCGACAAAGTTCGCATTCCCGGCAGCCGCACCGGCCTTCAACCGGTGGTATTGGTTTCCGAACCGGAGAAGGCACAGGTCTATATGCGATCGGGCAATGCCACGGCGCTGATGGCATCGGAGACGACGGACGCCGGCAAAACATGGTCGCGTGCGCATGCGAGTGCCTGGCCCAACCCCGATTCCGCCCTGGCTGGCGTCGTGACAAACACCGGGACGCAGTGGCTGGCGCTGAATCCGGCGCCGCGAAACCGCGAAATACTGGCCTTGCTGCAAACGAATGCCGGCGGTTCGTTTGACCGTGCGCGCCTCTGGGTTGTTGAGTCGTCTACCAATCCGCAAGTGCGCACCTCAGAAAGTGACTACGAGCGCTTGCTGACTCAGGAGCTCAAGGCTCGCGGCACCCGGGACGACGAAGCGGCTGCTTATGTAGCCAGTGCCCGGCGCCAGCTATGCGGCGGGCAGAGCTGCTCCCAGGAGTTCTCCTATCCTTATTTAATGCAGAGCCGCGATGGCTATCTGCATCTCGTCTACACCTGGCACCGTACGCGCATCAAGTATGTGCGGCTGGATCCTCTGCAAACCCTTCAGGCCGCACCCGCGGCGCTCGGCCATGTTTCCTCCGGCAAATGATTTGATCGCATTGCTTGGCATCAACCTGGTGCTCAGCGCCGGTTGCCTGCGCCTGCTGAGTTCGGGGCGCGGGATAAGACCATGGACCAGGTGGGCCACGGCCGCGGTGTTTGTACTGCTTTGGTGTCCAGTGGGGTCAGGCGGCTTGCCGGTGGTGGCTTATGTGCGCGGCGTCAGCTCGGACCTGAGCATTTCTCTCGTGGCCGTCGCTTGCCTGGGCATGTATCAGCGCCTGCGCGGCATTCCGATGGCGGCGCAGCGTGAGCGCATGTCCGTAAACCTTGCCTTCGCTGCCAGCGCCGTGTTCCTGTATCCGCTGGCTTTGGGCTGGAGTGATTGGGATGCTTACGGGTTGGGCTGGGGCACGTGGACCCTCTGGATAGCGCTTCTGGGTTTGTCACTGGCCTGCTGGGTTGAAGGTTTTCGGTTGCTGCCCGTGCTGCTGGCCCTGGCGATGCTGGCATGGGTGGTCGGGGCGCTGGAGTCCACCAACCTGTGGGATTACCTCATAGACCCCTGGCTGGCTGTGGCGGCAATTTATCAGTGCATCAAATCGGCTATCGGCTTGGGTTTTTCCCGGCTGCGGGGTACGCGCCAGAGCGCCATGACATCTTCAGCCTGACGGGCGAGGCAGAGTCCGGGAAATGAATATTCAACTTCTTAAAATGCATGCGGATGCTTTTCAACAATCCAAGAATTCGACCCATGGAGTAATCATTTGAAATCGTTTGCTATTGTTTTTCCCGGCCAGGGCTCGCAGTCGGTCGGCATGCTGGACGCGTGGGGTGACCATCCGGTGATCGCACAGACGCTGGCCGAAGCCTCTGAGGCGATGGGCGAGGATATTGCCCGGCTGATCAAGGAAGGGCCGAAAGAAACGTTGGCGCTGACCACCAACACGCAGCCCGTAATGCTGGTCGCCGGCGTGGCAGCGTATCGCGCATGGATGGCCGAAACCGGCCTCGCGCCGGCCGCAGTGGCCGGCCACTCGCTGGGCGAATATTCCGCCCTGGTCGCCTCCGGTGTATTGACTCTCGCGCAAGCCGCGCCGTTGGTTCGGTTTCGTGCGCAGGCCATGCAAGACGCTGTGCCGGTCGGTGTGGGTGCGATGGCGGCCATCCTGGGCATGGAAGCGTCCAAGGTGATTGAAGGCTGCGATGAGGCCGCGCGCAGCTTTGGGCCCAACACGGCGGAAGTGGTGGAGGCCGTCAATTTCAACGACCCGATGCAAACTGTTATTGCGGGCAGCAAGGCTGCAGTCGAAAAGGCCTGCGAAGTGCTCAAGGCCAACGGCGCCAAGCGCGCCTTGCCCTTGCCGGTCTCCGCTCCGTTTCACTCCAGCCTGATGAAGCCCGCAGCCGAGAAGCTGCGCGAAAAGCTGGCCGCAGTGGACTTCGGTGCGCCAAAGATCCCCGTCATCAACAACATTGAGGTTGCCGTGGAAACTGATTCGGACCGCATTCGTGCAGCGCTATACCGGCAAGCTTTCGGGCCGGTGCGTTGGGTGGAATGTGTGCAGGCCATCAAGGCCCGCAACCTCACGACGCTGGTCGAGTGCGGACCGGGCAAGGTGCTGGCGGGCATGGCCAGACGAATCGATCCCGAATTGACGGGCTTCCCCCTGTTTGATCCCGCCTCGCTGGCGGAAGTTAAGGAGTTACTGGCATGAGCGAAGTGAAGTTTGAGGGCCAGGTTGCGCTGGTCACCGGCGCATCGCGCGGAATCGGCGCGGCCATCGCGCTGGAACTTGCGCAAAAAGGTCTCAGGGTCATAGGCACCGCGACCAGTGACGAGGGTGCGGCCAAAATCGGCCATGCCCTTGCTGCCTTCCCGGGTTGCGCTGGAAAAAACCTGAATGTAAACGACGTCGCTGCGGCTGAAGCGCTCATCGAAGCCATCGTCAAAGAGCACGGCGGCCTGCACGTACTGGTCAACAACGCGGGCATCACGCGCGACATGCTGGCCATGCGGCTCAAGGACGACGACTGGGATGCCGTCCTCGATACCAACCTCAAGGCTGTGTTCCGCATGAGTCGCGCAGTCATGCGCACCATGATGAAGCAACGCTACGGCCGCATCATCAGCATTACATCTGTCGTCGGCGCTTCGGGTAACGCGGGTCAGTCCAATTACGCGGCCGCCAAGGCCGGTGTAGCCGGCATGACGCGAGCGCTGGCACGCGAACTTGGCTCGCGTAACATTACCGTCAATTGTGTCGCGCCCGGCTTTATCGAGACCGACATGACCGCCGGGTTGCCGGAAGAGCAGCAAAAAGCACTGTTGGGGCAGATTCCGCTAGGCCATCTTGGCAAACCGCAGGACATTGCGCATGCCGTGGCCTTTGTAGCCAGCCCGCAGGCGGCCTACATCACGGGCCAGGAAATCCACGTCAACGGCGGCATGTATATGTAATGTAGGCTTGGAGCCGTCAACCTGTGGTTTCATGAAAAACCGTGGTTGACAGTGGTAAAACATGGAAAATCGAAGCCGGTTTTTATCCGTCCGGCGCGGTGCTTAGGGAAACGACTCTAACGCGGTAAAATCACGGATTAATTTACAACCCTCAGAGGGAACTATGAGCGATATCGAAGCACGTGTTAAGAAAATCATTGCCGAACAACTTGGCGTGGAAGAAGGCCAGGTTACCAACGAAAAAGCCTTTGTGGCCGATCTGGGCGCTGACTCGCTTGACACCGTAGAACTGGTTATGGCTCTGGAAGACGAGTTTGGCATTGAGATTCCCGACGAAGACGCCGAGAAGATCACCACCGTCCAGAACGCGATTGATTACGCAAACACCCATCAAAAGGCTTGAGGCGCGGCATTTGCCAGCCTCTGCCGTCATCAAGCCTGAAAAGCCGTTCCAGGGCTTTTCAGGTTCTTCTCAGGATTTCTGAATGAGCCGTCGTCGTGTCGTCGTGACAGGTCTGGGTTGTGTCAGCCCGGTAGGCAATACCGTGGCCGACTCCTGGGCCAATCTGGTTGCCGGTGTGCCCGGGATTGACCTGATCACGCAGTTTGATGCAAGCAGCTTTGCCTGCAAATTTGCCGGTGAGGTTAAAGGCTTCAATATCGCGGATTACATTCCCGAAAAAGAAGCCCGGCACATGGACCGCTTCATTCACCTGGGTCTGGCTGCAGCCTTCCAGGCGGTAGCCGACAGTGGCTTGCCAACAGGCGATGCACTGGACGATGAACTGGCGACCCGCATTGGCTGCAATATCGGTTCGGGCATCGGCGGTTTGCCGATGATCGAGCAAATGCATTCCGAGCTGGTCAATCGCGGCCCGCGACGGGTGTCTCCCTTTTTTGTACCGGCTTCGATCATCAATATGATTTCGGGCCATGTATCCATCAAATTCGGCTTTAAAGGTCCCAATGTTGCGGTCGTGACGGCGTGTACAACCGGGCTCCATGCGATCGGCCTGTCTGCGCGCATGATTGAGTATGGTGACTGCGACGTGATGGTGGCCGGTGGTGCCGAGTCCTGCGTCTCTCCGCTGGGCATAGGTGGTTTCGCGGCAGCGCGTGCGTTGTCAACCCGTAACGAAGACCCCAAAACAGCGTCTCGCCCCTGGGACAAGGACCGGGATGGTTTTGTGCTGGGCGAAGGCGGCGGCGTGCTGGTGCTTGAAGAGTACGAACATGCCAAGGCGCGGGGCGCCAGGATTTATGCGGAGCTGACCGGCTTCGGCATGAGTGCAGACGCATATCACATGACCGCGCCCGACGTCGACGGGCCCCGCCGTTCCATGGTGATGGCCTTGAAAAACGCGGGTGTCAATGCCGACGAGGTCCAGTACCTCAATGCGCATGGCACTTCCACGCCGCTGGGCGACCTGAACGAAACAAATGCGGTCAAGGCCGCCTTCGGCAGCCACGCAAAAAACATGATGATCAGCTCGACTAAATCCATGACAGGCCATCTGTTAGGCGGCGCTGGCGGGATCGAGTCGGTGTTTACGGTGCTGTCCTTGTATCACCAGAAAATCCCGCCGACCATCAATATCTTTAACCAGGATCCCGAGTGCGACCTGGACTACTGCGCCAATACCGCACGTGACGCAAAAATCGAGGTTGCCGTCAAAAACAACTTCGGGTTCGGCGGCACCAACGGTACGCTGGTTTTCAAGCGCGCCTGATTCTCCGGCTATCGCACGTCCAGCAGCCTGCCTTGAGCTTGCACAACGCCCCGCCGGTTGTTTATCCGCTGGGGCGTTCGCGTTTTCAGGGCACCTTTTTGCTGGGGTTGTGGCTGTGCGGGTTACTTTTGACCGTGCTCTGGTACTTTCATGGAACCCGCCAGCTGGATTGGCGCCTCGGGCTGGCAGCCATTGCTGCACTGGGGGCTGGGGTAGCGGCCTACACCGGCTGGCGGAGGTCTCCGGTGGGCCAATTGGCATGGGACGGTGGCGTCTGGCGATGGGAGAGCGGGGGTTACCAGGCAGGCGTCGCTGAATATGAGCTCTCGGTCCTTGCCGACCTGCAGCACCATTTGCTGCTACGGCTTGAAAACCCTGCTCGCACACGGCTGTGGCTTTGGGTGGAGCGCAGCGTCATGCCGGAACGCTGGCTGGATTTGCGCCGGGCGGTTTATTCTTCGCGCAAGGCGCTTGTCACCTTGTCACCGCATGATTCGCTGCCGCCGGAACCCGTGCCGGCTGTGGCAGTATCGGGGTGTATGTTCCCAGCTAAAGTCACGCCCCAGATCCATGAGCGCTGACCTGCCTCCCCCGCAAGCAGAAAAAGCCACCGACAGCGATGCGATGCTGGTGGAGCGCACAGTGGCGGGCGACCAGAAAGCGTATGAGC
>NZ_JBFUBD010000156.1:0-6388 GCF_056405935.1 Polaromonas sp. P1_E3 | reverse complement strand
CACCGAGGGCGCCCAGGTCCAGGTCAAAAGCCGCAAGTCGGTGGAATCCGGCAATGCTGGCGGTGTGGTGGTGGCTCGTTCCGGCTTGGTAGGGGAGGGTACGGCGCCGTCACCAGCCTGGAGGGTAGCGGCCTGCGCCGTGCCTGCGGGAGAAGAAAGGTTTTCCGGGGCCGGCGGCTTGCGCTTGAGTGCGTCGATTTCCTTCTCGGTCATCAGCGACTGCACCGGGTAAGCCAGCGGGTTGTTCCAGTACTGGTCAAAGCTGCGCGACAAGTCCTGCGCGATGCGGCCGGCCGCCAACACGTCGATGTCCACAAAATTGGTGCCGGTGCTTTGGCCGAAGTAGGTTTCGCCCAGGTTGCGCCCGCCGGTAATGGCTACGGCGTTGTCCGCCACAAAGATCTTGTTGTGCATGCGCCGCTGCATGCGCGCGGTGTCCTTGAGGTTGCCCAGGATGCGGAACATCAGCGAGCCACGGCCGCCCGGCAAGGGATTGAACAGGCGCAACTCGATGTTCTTCTCAAAAGCCAGCTTCAGCACCTGTGCGTTTTTGCCTGAGGTGTTGAAGTCGTCCAGCAGGATGCGGATGCGCACGCCGCGGCCAGCCGCCTCGCGCAGCGCCTCAAACATGCGCTCCGTGGTTTCGTCGGCAAAGATGGCGTAGTACTGGATGTCCAGCGTTTTCTGGGCAGCCTTGATCAGGGTCATGCGGCTGGTGAACGCCAGCTCTGCGTCACCCACCAGTGCGAATCCCGAGTCGTTGCGTGTTCCTGCCTTTGCGGCGCGCGCGGCCACGAGGCTGCCCAGACGCGTTTCGGCCGGGTTGGCCAGGGCAGTGGAAACCGGGCGGTCAACCTCGCTGGGCAGCGAGGCGCAACCCGTGAGCCACAGCGCGACGGCAGCCACGGCCAGCCCCTGCAACGCCCGCCAGCTGGCCGGGGAGATAAAAAACTGGGTGCCAGAAAAGGCGCGCAAAGTGGTCTGCATGGTGCAGGCCACTGTAGCGTAAGGAGATGTATTTCGTGCCGGCGCCCCCTGCGTCCACGCCTATTCTTCTTGTAGGCGCGCGGCTTGACTGCGATTTACCGCGGTGCCCGCCAGGCCCGCAGGCGGCCGGTCGTTATGACGACAGCGTTTCCCAGCGCTGTAGCGCCGCCATCAGCTCTTCCTCAATCTTGCTGTTGCGCGCGTTGAGTTCGGCCGCGCGTTTGGCGTTCGTGGTGTAGAGCGTGCCGTCGTAGAGCTCCTGCTCGATGGCTTTTTGCTGTGATTCCAGCTGCTGGATCAGCGCCGGCAGGCCGTCCAGCTCGCGTTGCTCTTTGTAGCTTAGCTTCTTTTTTGATAGCTGCTCGCGCTCGTCCTTATTGGGCTGCGGGCTTGTTTTGCTGGAAGTCTTGCTACCGCCCGGGTTGCTGGCGGGCTTGCTCGCACCGGTAATTTGCGCGGCGCGCTTGGACTGCGTGATCCAGTCCGTCACGCCGCCTTCGTATTCGCGCCAGAAGCCGGGGTTTTCGGGTGTTCCCTCATAAGCGATGGTGCTGGTGACCACGTTGTCCAGGAAACGCCGGTCGTGGCTGACCAGGAAAACCGTGCCTTCGTAGTTTTGCAGCAGGTCTTCCAGCAATTCGAGGGTGTCGATATCCAGGTCGTTGGTCGGCTCGTCCAGCACCAGCACGTTGGCGGGCCGGGCGAACAGGCGGGCCAGCAGCAACCGGTTGCGCTCGCCACCTGACAAGGTGCGCACCGGTGAGTTTGCGCGCTGGGGTGAGAACAAGAAGTCAGTCAAATAACTTTTGACATGCTTCTTCTGGCCGTTGATTTCGACCCACTCACTGCCGGGGCTGATGAAGTCTTCCAGCGTGGCGTCCAGGTCCAGGCTGTCGCGCATCTGGTCAAAGTAAGCCACCTGCAAATTGGCGCCCTGGCGGATCTTGCCGGGCGGGTTTGTCACGTCGGGTTGCAGTTCGCCCAGGATGAGCTTGAGCAGCGTGGTTTTGCCGGCGCCATTCGGTCCCAGCAGGCCGACCTTGTCGCCGCGCAGCAGGGTGCCCGTGAATTTGTTGACGATGATTTTTTCCGACCCCGGGTGGCCGAAACTTTTGCTGACATCGGTGAGCTCGGCGACGATCTTGCCGCTTTTCTCGCCACTGGAGACATCAAGGTTGACGCGGCCGACGGCGTCGCGCCGGGCCGCGCGGTTGTCGCGCAGCACTTCCAGGCGGCCGATGCGGGCCACGCTGCGGGTGCGGCGCGCTTCCACGCCCTTGCGGATCCAGACCTCTTCCTGCGCCAGCAGCTTGTCGGCCTTGGCGTTGATGACGGCCTCCTGCGCCATCTGCTCTTCTTTTTGCACCAGGTATTGGGCAAAGTTGCCGGGATAGCTGTTGAGCTTGCCGCGGTCCAGCTCGACGATGACGGTGGCGACCTGGTCCAGGAAGGCACGGTCGTGGGTGATGGTGATGATGCTGCCGTTGAAATTGACCAGAAGGTCTTCCAGCCAGGCGATGGAGTCCAGGTCCAGGTGGTTGGTCGGTTCGTCGAGCAGCAACACGTCGGGCTTGGCGACCAGCGCCTGGGCCAGCGCCACGCGCTTTTTGGTGCCGCCCGAGAGCGAGCCCACGATGGCGTCCTTGTCCAGGTGCAGGCGGTGCAGGGTTTCCTCCACGCGCTGCTCCCAGGTCCAGCCGTCCAGCGCCTCGATTTCGGACTGCAGGGCGTCCAGGTCCGTGTTTTCGTCGGCCGCAAGATATTGCTCAACTACGTGCCTGGTGCGCGCCAGTCCTGCGCTGGCAGCTATAAAAACAGTAGCGTGCGGGTCCAGGCTGGGCTCCTGCGGCACGTAGGCAATACGCAGGTTCTGCTGCAGCTGCAAGGTGCCGTCGTCGGGCTTTTCCAGGCCGGCGAGGATTTTCAGCAAGGACGATTTGCCGGTGCCGTTGCGCCCGATCAGGCCAATGCGCTGGTTGGTTTCAAGGGAAAAATCTGCGTGGTCCAGCAGTGCGACGTGCCCAAAAGCGAGTTGGGCGTCCAGTAAGGTGATAAGTGCCATATAAGTGGCTGATTATCCCGTGGCGGCGCCGGCCTGTGGTTTGCCGGGGTTTGCGGGACACGGGGCCGGCCAGGTTTGCGCCGGGTGCAGGCCGGAATCGCTATAGTGGCCTCTCCGTTGGCCTTCAGGGAGTGTTGTGTGGAGTCACCGATCAAGCTGGACCTCAATGGCCGGGCCGTGCAGGTGGATGCCGACCCCGGCATGCCCCTGCTGTGGCTGCTGCGCGACGTGCTGAACATGACGGGCACCAAGTTTGGCTGCGGTGTGGCTGTCTGCGGCGCCTGCACCGTGCGGGTGGACGGCCAGGCGGTGCGCTCCTGTGTGGTGGCGGTTTCCGCTGTGGCTGGAAAGCGCATCCAGACCATCGAAGCGCTGGGCTCGCCCGACAAGCCCCATGCCCTGCAACTGGCCTGGATTGCGGAGCAGGTGCCCCAGTGCGGCTATTGCCAGTCCGGTATGTTGATGGCGGCTTCGGCGCTGCTCGACAAAACCCCGAAACCCACCGACGCCGACATTGACGCGGCCATGACCAATATCTGCCGCTGCGGCACTTACCAGCGCATCCGGCTGGCCATCAAGCGTGCGGCGGGCATGGCGCCGGGCGTCCTGCAGAAGGTTCGAGCATGAAAAGAAGGGCCTGGCTGCTCAGTGCAACCGGTGCGGCGGGCGCCTTGCTGGTGGGCTGGAGCCTGTTGCCGGCGCGTTCCCGGCTGGGCAGCCCGTCCAAACCCTGGCCAGCAAGCGTTCCCGAGCTGGACGGCGCGGTGTTCAATGGCTGGATCAAGATCCGACCGGATGGCGGTGTGGTGCTGGCCATGCCGCGCAGTGAGATGGGCCAGGGCGTGCACACGGCGCTGGCCATGCTGGTGGCCGAAGAGCTTGATGTGCCGCTGCAGCGGGTGGCTGTGGCGCAGGCGGGGTCCGACGCCATCTATGGCAATGTCGCGATGCTGGTGGGCAGCCTGCCTTTTCATCCACTGGACGTCGATGACTTTGCCAAAGAAGGCGCACCCAGGGTTCGCCCCACCCCGGTCAGGATCGGCGAGTGGATGATGGGCAAGGTTGCCCGTGAACTCGGCATCAACGCGACAGGCGGCTCCTCAAGTCTGGCGGATGCCTGGGACGTGGTGCGGCTGGCGGCTGCCACGGCCCGCGCATCCCTGCTGGGTGCGGCCTCGCTGGAGTGGAAATTGCCGGTGGATGAGCTCACGGTCAAAAACGGCGTGATTTCGCACCCTTCAGGTCCGTCATCCCACTACGGCGAACTGGCGAAATTTGCCGCAGCGACGCCGCCGGGTGACGTGACGCTTAAAAACCGTGGGGACTGGAAGCTGATCGGGCGCAATGCGCCGCGGCTGGATTTACCCGGCAAGGTCAACGGTACGGCCGTTTTCGGCCTCGATGTCCGGTTGCCGGACATGCTGTATGCGTCGATTCGGCTTTGCCCCATGCTGGGCGGTTCAGCGGGTGCGATCCAGGTCAACGCGGTGCTGGGCTTGCCCGGTGTGGAGCGCCTGGTGCGCCTTGCGGCGTATGCGGGGTCTACCGCCGGCTTTGCCGTGGTGGGTAAAACCTGGTGGCAAGCCCAGCAGGCCGCCTTGACGGTTCCGGTCGAATGGCAGCAACGTCCGGCCGGTGGGCTGGACACCCGTGCGATCGAAAAATCACTGGAAGATGCCTTGGCGCGTGAGGAAGGTCATGTCTTCTATAAGAAGGGCGATGTTGGCAAGGCCGAGGTGGTTGCCGCCCGAAAAGTCGAGGCGATTTATCGCGCGCCCTACCTGGCCCATGCCACGCTCGAGCCCATGAACTGCACCGCGCAAGTGAGGGATGGCAAGGTGTGGCTATGGGTGCCCACCCAGGTGCCTCAGATGGCTGTAGCCGTTGCCGCGCGGGTGGCTGGCGTAACGCAGGAAGACGTTCATGTCACTGTCACCCTGTTGGGCGGTGGCTTTGGCCGCAGGCTGGAGGTCGACTGCGTGGCTCAGGCGGTTCGAATTGCCGTGGAGTGCGGTGGTCGTCCGGTACAACTGATCTGGTCACGTGAAGAAGACACYACGCAYGACTTCTACCGGCCCATGCAGGTGGCCCGGCTGAGGGCTTTTCTGGACGAAAAGGGCGGCATTACCGGCTTGGCCATCAAATCTGCCGGCGATGCGATTACCCCGAGATGGCTGGAGCGCACCATGCCAGCCCTTTCGGGGCCTTTCGATACCCCTGACAAGAGCGCTGCTGAGGGTTTGTTTGACCTGCCATACGGTTTTCCCAGCCAGATGATGTCGCACGTCGCCACGCGTTCGGGCGTTCCGGTTGGATACTGGCGCTCGGTAGGACATTCCCACAATGCGTTCTTTTCAGAAAGCTTTGTGGATGAGCTGGCCTGGGCGAGCGGACAAGATCCACTGGCTTTTCGGCGCTCTTTGCTTGCGGACGCGCCCCGGCACCTTGCCGTGCTGGACCTGGCTGCGCTCAAGGCTGGCTGGGGTAGTGCCCTACCCGAAGGACGGGCTCGCGGGATCGCCTTGCATGAGTCGTTCGGGTCCATCGTGGCACAAGTTGTAGAGGTGTCTTTATTAAATGGCGTGCCGCGCGTTCACCGCGTGGTCTGTGCGGTGGACTGCGGTACGGTGGTGAACCCTGGTGTCGTGGCACAGCAAATGGAAGGCAGTGTTGTCTTCGCGTTGACCGCGGCACTGCACGGCCGTATAGATATAGAAGAAGGAGTCGTGCGGCAGAAGAATTTTCCGCAGTACGGCATGGTGGGGCTGGCGCAGTCACCTGTTGTGCAGACCTTTATGGTTCCCAGTCAGAGAGCGCCGGGCGGTGCAGGTGAACCAGGGGTTCCCCCATTGGCGCCTGCACTGGGAAACGCACTGCATGCACTGACTGGAAAGCGCTTGCGTTCGCTGCCCTTTATGCTGAGCAACGCGTGAATTGAAAAGTTTTTTGATCACGATTGAAAAGCGCAAAACAACCGTGCTATAGTCGATGGCTCTGCTGAACACAGCGAACAAATTCCCCGGAATTTGCAGCTACCGCGAAAGCGAAAGTTCAGTAGAAAAAAAGATCTTGAAAAGTTGACCGGGACTCAAAAACCGGTATAGAATTCAAGGCTCTGCTGAAAACGAAAGTGCTGATCGCGAAGCGGTCAGACAGCAGAAAAAAGAGTCAAAAAAGTTTGACTGGTGATCAAAAACCGGTATATAATTTGAGGCTCTGCTGATTACAGCAAGACAAACAAAATTCTCTGAATTAAGTTTGTCAAGCGAGAAAAGCAAATAACCCTCGGGTTGACTGGGAATTAAAAACCAGTATATAATTCGAGGCTCAGCTGATTAC
>NZ_JBFUBD010000155.1:0-6415 GCF_056405935.1 Polaromonas sp. P1_E3 | reverse complement strand
GGCTGACTCCGCTGTCTACGCCGATAACACCCGCGCATTGGGCCAGCTCATCAACGAGCGCATCAAGCGGCAGCATCGGCAGCACCAGGGCCATGTCCGCTGYGGTCTTGTTCAGTCCCTGTGCAATAGCCTGGCTGGTGGCCAGTTCATGGGCATTGCCGTGCGCCAGTGCCACCGGATAGCCGGCCGCATGAAGGCGCCTTCCCAGCGTGATCCAGTGGTCCAGCGGCCATTCCTTGTCGGCGCGCGAGGTGCCATGGACCAGCACCACCCGGCCTTTCGACGCCGAAGTTGCTATCTTTTCAGGAGCTGCTTGCGCTCGCCCCTCCTGGGCTGCAGGCCTTTTTAATCCAAAATCCGGCGCACCTTTCAGGGTGTAGCCCAGCGCGCGCGCCGCCAGCTCCCTTGAGCGCTGCACCGCGTGGATGTGCGGCGGGAGGGTGATGGCCACGTCGGCCACCCAGCGGGTTGGCGCCTCATAGCCCGAGCCCTCGGTCTGGTTGGCCAGGGCGTAGCGCTTGCCCCCGGGCGCCACCGTGGCAAGCCGCGCCATCAGCGCCGACTTGGTCAGGCCCTGCAGGTCAATCACGGCGTCATAAGCCTCACGTTGCAGCTCACGCTTGAAGGCACGCCATTCGTTTCGTGTTGCCAGGGCCCAGAATGACTTGCGCCAGCGCCGGATCTCGCAGGAAATCACCCGGTGCAGGCCTTTGTGGCGCGCCAGCAAGGGGGCAAAGGCTTTTTCCACCACCCAGTCAATCTGCGTGTCCGGGAGCGCGGCAAGGATGTCCCGCACCACCGGCAGGGTGTGCACCACATCGCCCAGGGACGAGAGCTTGACCAGGAGAATTTTCATGAAGACGGTGAAAGGCGAAAACGCTGATTTTCACCGCAGAAAGCGCCCAGAACGTCCGCTTGCCCCGGAAACCCAAAAAAAGCCACTCAGGCCCCTCACTGCCCCAAACGCGATGCGAAGCGAGCCGTCTAATACCAGTGGGGGCCGCGGAACCGGCTTTGCCGGGCCGCAGGCGCCGCCCCCTCGAGGGGGGAACAGACTACACGCAGTGAGTCTGGACGGGGGTGGACTAATGGACCGCGGCAGCGAAGCTGGCGTCCGGCTTGACGCTGCGCAACAAGGCCAGCATGTCGGCCTCGATACGCTCCAGCGCCTTTTGGGTGTGGCCCTCAAAGCGCAACACCAGCACCGGCGTGGTGTTGGACGCGCGGATCAGCCCAAAGCCGTCGGGCCAGTCGACGCGTACGCCATCAATGGTCGAGATTTTGGCGGGAGCCGCGAATTTCGCGGATTTGATCAACGCCTCCACCACCGTATGCGGCTCGCCCTCCTTGCAGGCCACGTTCAGTTCAGGCGTGCTGAAGCTGGTGGGCAGGGCATTGAGCACGATGCCGGCGTCCGGCACCCGGCTCAAAATTTCGAGCAGGCGCGCGCCGGCGTAGGTGCCGTCGTCAAAGCCGTACCAGCGCTCCTTGAAAAAGATGTGGCCGCTCATCTCGCCGCCCAGCGGTGAATTGATCTCTTTCATCTTCGCCTTGATCAGCGAATGGCCGGTCTTGTACATCAGCGGCACACCACCGGCGGCCTCAATCTCGGGCGCCAGGCGCTGCGAGCATTTCACGTCGAACAAAATGGTTCCCCCCGGCACGCGCGAGAGCACGTCGCGGGCAAACAGCATCATCTGCCGGTCGGGGTAAATGTTCTGGCCGTCTTTGGTGACGATACCGAGGCGGTCGCCGTCGCCGTCAAAGGCCAGGCCCAGTTCGGCGCCGCCGCTTTGCAGGGCCTTGATCAGGTCCTGCAGGTTTTCGGGTTTGCTCGGGTCGGGATGATGGTTGGGAAAGTTGCCGTCGACCTCGCTGAAGAGTTCGGTCACCTCGCAACCCAGGGCGCGAAAGATGGCAGGCGCCGATGCACCGGCAATGCCGTTGCCGGAGTCGATGACGATTTTGAGCGGGCGTTCGAGCTTGATGCCGGACACGATGCGGTCGCGGTAGTCGGTTTCCACATCGACCTGGCGGACGGCGCCGGCCTGGGATGGCTGCACCCATGTCTCGCCTTCGATCGCGCGGCGCAGCGCCTGGATTTCCTCGCCATAGATCGCACGGCCGGCCAGCACCATCTTGAATCCGTTGTAGTCCTTGGGGTTGTGGCTGCCCGTCACCTGGATGCCGGATGCCGTGAGGGTGCTGGCCGCAAAATACAGCATGGGCGTGGTCACCATGCCGACGTCGATCACCTCTATACCCACCGCAGCCAGGCCGCGCATCAACGCAGCGCTGAGCGAGGGGCCGCTGAGGCGCCCGTCACGGCCTACAGCCACTGATTTCTCACCTTCGGCCAGCGCCGCCATGCCAAAAGCCTTGCCCAGCGCCTCGGCCATTTCCTCATGGATGGTGGAGGGCACGACACCGCGAATGTCGTAGGCCTTGAAGATGGACGGGTTGATTTGCATCGGCAGGATCCTTCAATTTGATGGGTTTGATTGTAGGGGGCGGCCCTTGCGCGGCCTGTAGGCGGCTGCCGTTTTGAGGGGGCCCGTTCAGACTATGGAAAACAGTGCGAAAGTGGTGTGCGTGGAGTACCACGCCATGAAAGCCTGCAAGAGATTTCGGGAGGTTTTGAGGGCAAAAGAGGGCAAAAGGGACATGTCCGAAAACGGCTAGTTAAAAGGGCCTTGCGGCGTATCATTTCTTCCATGGACCGCGAAATCACCCCTCTGGCCGACAACGACTGCTACCTCGCCCTGAAGGCGCGGGATGCCCGTTTTGACGGCAGTTTTTTCACCGGCGTCACATCTACCGGCATCTATTGCCGGCCCGTGTGCAGCGTGAAAACCCCCAAGCGCGAAAACTGCCGCTTCTTTCACCATGCGGCGCAAGCCGAGAACGCGGGCTTTCGGCCCTGCCTTCGCTGCCGGCCCGAGCTGGCGCCGCATTCGGTGGTGTGGTCCATTCAGGACGCGTCTTACATCCTCGCCCACCAGGCAGCCCGCCTGCTGGACGAACCCGAGGTGTGGGCTGAAGACGGCCCGTCTGTGGAAAAGCTGGCCGCCAGGCTGGGCGTGAGTGACCGCCACGTGCGCCGGATCTTCGAGGCGCAGTTCGGCGTCTCGCCCATGCAATACCTGCAGACGCACCGGCTTCACACCGCCAAGCAACTGCTGGCCGACACCAACCTGCCCATCACGCAGGTGGCGCTTATCAGTGGTTTTGCCAGCGTGCGGCGATTCAACGCGGCTTTTGTCGAGCATTACAAGCTCAACCCCACGCAGCTGCGGCGCCAGGGCCCGGCACGCGTCGGCGATGTGGGTGAAGGCATCACCGTACGGCTGGGCTACCGCCCGCCCTATGACGTGCAGGCCATGCTGGCTTTTTTCAGCAAGCGCTGCATCAGCGCCATTGAATTCATTGCAGCGGACGCCGCGCAGCCCGCCTTGGGAAGAACTTTCAGCATCGAAGCGGGCGGCAAGCTGCATACCGGCTGGCTGCTGGCAAGCTTCGACGAAAGCCGCTCCCAGCTGGTGTTGCGCGTGAGCGATTCGCTGCGCGAAGTGCTGCCGCTGGTGATACGCCGCGTGCGCACCACCTTTGACCTGGACGCCGACCCTGCGGCCATCAACAGCGTGCTGCACGCCAGCTTTCCTGAAGGCGACGGCCTGCGCGTGCCGGGCGCACTGGACGGCTACGAGCTGGCCGTGCGCGCAGTGCTGGGCCAGCAGATCACCGTGGCCGCGGCCCGCACACTGGCCCAGCGCATGGTGGACCGCTTTGGCGAGGGGGTGGAAACACCCTGGCCACAGCTGACGCGGCTCTTTCCGGCACCGGCGGTGCTGGCCGCGGCCAGCGGCGACGCGCTCGGGCAGCTGGGCATCGTCAGGCAACGCCAGGCCGCCATCGTGGGAATCGCGCAGGCAGTAGCAGAAAAACGCCTTCCATTGCACAGCGGCGCCGACATCAACACGACGGTGGCTACGCTGAAAGGGTTGCCCGGCATCGGTGACTGGACGGCGCAATACATTGCCATGCGGGCATTGCGCTGGCCCGACGCGTTTCCTTCAGGCGATGTGGCGCTGCACAAGGCACTGGGTGTGCAGGGCCAAAAAAATCCGGCGCGAGAAGCTGAATTCGCCTCGGCCGCCTGGAAGCCCTGGCGCAGCTATGCGGTGATTCGCGCCTGGAGCGGCACGCTGGAACGGCCCGGGTAAATGCCCCGCTTAAACGCCCAGTGAAGCGGCGCTGCGCTGATTGATGCCGCAAGCCGGGTTCATTTATGCGTATACGGAATGAATGCACGGCATCGATTTCATTGGACGGGACAGCGCCTTTCGGGCGACCATCTCCGCCGGGTGATCGAAGTCAGCTAGCCAGCCAGTGCATGACAAGGCGACGGACAGAGTTGCTACCAAATTAATAGCTGCTCGCGCCCGTCATTAAAGGGCTACAGCCCTAAATAGCAAGAGGTCCTGCACATCAGGCAAGACTTGACCACTCAAAAGGTGACATCCATGAAATTCGACAACTCCATCGTTCAGAGCACATTTCAAAGCCCCCTGGGCAAGATGATCATTGCCGCAACGGACAAGGGCCTGGCCGGCACCTGGTTTGCCGGCCAGCGCCACCTGCCGCCGCAGCTGGTCGAGCCCTGCGTCTGGCGCGAAGACCCCGACCACCCTGTTATCAAGCAGGCGATTGCGCAGCTGACCGAATACTTCGCCGGCACGCGGAGCAGCTTTGACCTGCCGCTGGACCTGGCCCACGGAACCGCCTTCCAGCAGTCCGTGTGGCAGGCCCTGCTGGCCATCCCGCAGGGGGGCACCACCAGCTACGGAGCCCTTAGCCATAGCATCGGAAAACCGGCGGCCGTGCGCGCGGTGGGTGCAGCCGTCGGGCGCAACCCTGTCAGCGTCATCGTGCCCTGCCACCGCGTGCTGGGCGCAGATGGCTCACTCACCGGCTACGCCGGCGGCCTCGACAAAAAAACCGCGCTGCTCAAGCTGGAGGGCGCACCCATGAAGGAGACACTGTTTTGAGCTCATCCACCACCGGGCTCGCAACGCCCGCGGCCATGGCCTCCCCCAAAAGCTGGGCCGCTGATTTCATCATGCTGGCGGCGATCTGGGGGTCTTCCTTTCTTTTCACCCGCATCGGTGCGGTGGAGTTTGGCCCGCTGCCCACCGCCGCCGTGCGCGTGGCCATTGCCGCGCTGTTCCTGTTTCCCATCGTGTGGCTGCGCGGCCTGCTGCCCGACCTGAAGAGAAACTGGAAGAAGATCTTTTTCATCGGCATTTTTAATTCAGGCATTCCGTTTGCCTGCTTTGCGTTCGCGCTGCTGTCCATCACCACCGGGCTCTCCGCCATCCTCAACGCCACGGTGCCGATGTTCGGCGCGTTGGTCGCCTGGCTGTGGCTCAAGGACAAACCCAACGCCTCGCGCATCCTGGGCCTGGTCGTTGGCTTTGCCGGCGTGGCCATGCTGGCCTGGGACAAGGCAACCTTCAAGCCTGACGCCTCGGGCATCGCACCCGGCTGGGCCGTGCTGGCCTGCCTCTTTGCCTGCGTGTGCTACGGGATCTCGGCCAGCTACACCAAGCGCTACCTGACAGGCATGCCGCCTCTGGTGACCGCCGCCGGCAGCCAGATAGGCGCCACAGTGGGCCTGGCACTGCCGGCCGCCTGGCTGTGGCCGGCGCAAATGCCCGGTGTGCATGCCTGGCTGGCGCTGCTGGCGGTGGGCGTAGTCTGCACGGGCCTGGCCTACATTCTCTTTTTCAGGCTGATTGAAAATGCCGGCCCGCCGCGCGCGCTGTCGGTCACCTTCCTGGTGCCGGTGTTTGCGGTGATCTACGGCGTGATCTTCCTCGGCGAGCATGTGACCGCCTGGATGGTCATTTGTGCCGTGGTGATTGTGATTGGCACGGCGCTGTCAACCGGGCTGCTCAAGCTGGGCCGCAAGGGCTGATGCAACGATGACGTCGGCCCGCAAGACCAAGCTCAAAGTCAAGCTGGCCGTGCCCAAGCCGCGCAACCCGCTGGTCGAGCCCGCGGCCCAGCGCAAGGCGGGCTCGCACCGCAAATCAGAAGCGAGCCTGCGCAAGAAGGAAAAGATGGCGCTCAAAAAGCAGCTGTTTCAGCTGTAAATATGCGCGTCTCCCGGGCTGGGTGAGAATCATGGCTCCAGCCATTCGATTCAAACAACGGGCCATACAAACCATGAACTACCAATACCTGCTCATTGCGATCTCCACTGCATCACTGGTGGCATGTGCAATTCCGCCGACAACAACGGCTCAACAGAAGGCAGTGATAGCAGGACCCAATGATCCCAACGCGAAAAGCTTCCTCCTTACACAGGTGGTCACGCAAGTTCCACTTGGCAGCCGGGTCCTGAATATCCACA
>NZ_JBFUBD010000154.1:0-6421 GCF_056405935.1 Polaromonas sp. P1_E3 | reverse complement strand
CACCATCAAGGCCACCGGCATCCAGTGGAAGTGGGGCTACGACTACATCAAGGGCGAAGGCGAAGGCATCGGTTTTGTCTCCACGCTCGACAACACGCACCGCGAGATGTCCGACAACGGCGGCCCCAAGGCAGGTGAAGCACCCGACAACTACCTGCTCAAGGTCGACAATCCCCTGGTTGTCCCGGTCAACAAGAAAATCCGCATCATCACCACCGCCAACGACGTGATCCATGCCTTCGCGGTGCCGGCATTTGGCATCAAGCAGGATGCGATTCCAGGTTTTGTGCGCGACACCTGGTTCCGTGCCGAACAGATCGGCGACTTTTATGGCCAGTGCCAGGAACTGTGCGGCAAGGAACACGCCTACATGCCGATCCACGTGAAGGTGGTGTCCGCAGCCGACTACACCGCCTGGGTAGCCGTCAAGGCCAAGGAAGCCGCCGCCAAGGCCGATGACCCTTCCAAGGTCTGGACGCTGGTTGACCTCAAGGCCCGCGGTGAAAAAGTATATGCCGCCAACTGCGCCGCCTGTCACCAGGCCAACGGCAAAGGCGCTGGTCCCATCAAACCGCTCGACGGCTCGGCAGTGGTTCTGGATGCCGACCACAAGAAGCAAATCACGATTTTGCTGAACGGTGCAGCCGGTGGTGCGATGCCTTCCTGGAAAGCGCTGAGCGACACCGACCTTGCAGCTGTCGCCAGCTACACCAAGAACAACTGGTCCAACCAGACCGGCCAGATCGTTCAGCCCGCCGAAGTGCAGGCGGCGCGCAAGTAAGCCTCAGGCGTTACCAGCAGATTCCATTATTTAGCCGGCATGACTTTGCCGGCCGCAAAAGACAAGCTACAGGCACAAGCCACCAAAGGAAGCCAAGATGAGTGCAGTTCTAGACCATCACGATCACGCACACGACGATCACGACCACCACGCCCCGACGGGCTGGCGCCGTTGGGTGTTTGCGACCAACCACAAGGATATTGGCACGCTGTACCTGCTGTTCAGCTTCTTCATGCTGATGTTCGGCGGCGTGCTGGCCCTGCTGATCCGCGCCGAGCTGTTCCAGCCCGGCCTGCAACTGGTCAACCCGGAGCTGTTCAACCAGCTCACCACCATGCACGGCCTGATCATGGTGTTCGGCGCCATCATGCCGGCTTTTGTGGGATTTGCGAACTGGATGATTCCGCTGCAGATCGGCGCGGCTGACATGGCCTTTGCCCGCATGAACAACTTCAGCTTCTGGCTGATGATTCCTGCCGGCCTCATGCTCGCGACCTCGTTCTTCATGCCCGGCGGTGCTCCCGCTGCAGGCTGGACGCTTTATGCACCCCTGACGCTGCAAATGGGTCCCTCGATGGATGCCGGTATTTTTGCGATGCACATCCTGGGCGCTTCGTCCATCATGGGCTCCATCAACATCATCGTGACCATCCTCAACATGCGCGCCCCCGGCATGACGCTGATGAAAATGCCGATGTTCTGCTGGACCTGGCTGATCACCGCCTACCTGCTGATCGCCGTGATGCCTGTGCTCGCGGGCGCCATCACCATGACGCTGACGGACCGCCACTTCGGCACCAGCTTCTTCAACCCCGCCGGCGGCGGCGACCCGGTGATGTACCAGCACATCTTCTGGTTCTTCGGCCATCCCGAGGTGTACATCATGATCTTGCCGGCCTTCGGCATCATCAGCCAGATCATCCCCGCCTTCTCGCGCAAGCGCCTGTTCGGTTACGCCTCCATGGTGTATGCCACCGGCTCCATTGCCATCCTGAGCTTTGTCGTGTGGGCTCACCACATGTTCACCACCGGCATGCCGGTCACGGGCCAGCTGTTCTTCATGTACTCCACCATGCTGATCGCCGTTCCCACGGGCGTGAAGGTGTTCAACTGGATCGCCACGATGTGGCGCGGCTCCATGACCTTTGAGACCCCCATGCTGTTCGCCGTGGGTTTTATCTTCGTATTCACCATCGGCGGCCTGACCGGCGTGATCCTCTCGGTCGCACCGATCGACACGCAGCTGCAGGACACCTATTACGTGGTGGCCCACTTCCACTATGTGCTGGTGGCTGGTTCGCTCTACGCCCTGTTTGCCGGTTACTACTACTGGTCGCCTAAATGGACCGGTGTCATGTACAACGAAACCCGCGGCAAGATCCACTTCTGGTGGTCGCTGATTTCCTTCAACGTGACCTTCTTCCCGATGCACTTCCTGGGCCTGGCCGGCATGCCACGCCGTTATGCCGACTACCCGATGCAGTTTGCGGACTTCAACGCTGTGGCCAGCGTGGGTGCGTTCTTCTTCGGTTTTGCCCAGCTGTACTTCTTCCTGTTTATCGTTGTGCCCACGATGCGCGGCCAGGGTGTTCCCGCCAAGCAGAACCCCTGGGTGGACGAAGGCGGCAAGGGCGCCGAAGGCCTGGAGTGGGAAGTCCCATCACCCGCGCCTTTCCACACCTTTGAAACGCCGCCCAAGCTGGATGCCACGGCAACCCGCGTGATCGGCTGATTGAACTCAACGGTAATCGCCATGACGACACCCGAACAAAAAAAGAGCAACCTGAGGCTGGCCCTGATACTGGCTTCGGTCGCGCTGGTCTTTTTTGCCGGCTTCATGGCCAAGATGATTTTCCTCAGCCACTGAGCCGCCGGACAGACTTCAGTCTTCAACCTGTACCAATGTGATGCGGCTCAAGCGCGAAAACTTCAACATGATGGGCAAGCTGGGCGTGATCGTGCTCGGCATGTTTGCCTTCGGTTACGCGCTGGTGCCCATCTACAAGGCAATCTGCGAGATGACCGGCATCAACGTGCTGGCGTTGTCTGACCGGCAGATTCCCGGTGCGACTTCCAGCCTGCCGGCCAATACGCAAGTAGACCGCACGCGCACCATCACGGTCGAATTTGACGCAAACGCGCGTGGTCCCTGGCACTTCAAACCCGCACAGAACACGCTGCAAGTCCATCCCGGCGAGCTGACCACGGTCATGTACGAATTCCAGAACGTACAAGACCGGACCATGTCCGCGCAGGCCATTCCCAGCTATGCGCCGGCCCAGGCTGGGGCCCATTTCAACAAGCTGGAATGCTTTTGCTTCAGCCAGTACACCCTCGCGCCCGGCGAGAAAAAGCAGTGGCCGGTGGTGTTTGTGATTGACCCGAAGCTGTCGAAAGACGTTGCCACGATCACCTTGTCCTATACGTTCTTCGAGGTGGGTGGCAAGACGCCGGCCGCACCGGTCACATCCAGGGCAACAACGGCTGCCGTGCCGCCTGAAAAACAGGCGGGCGCATGAGCATGGCCGCGGCACCCGCAAAAAAAACCTCGTTCTGGCGCACTGTCAAGGCCGTGGCGTGGTCTTTCGTGGGCTTGCGCGCCCGCGGCGACTATGAAGAAGACGTGAAGAATTTGAACCCGCTCCATATTGTTGCGGTCGGGCTGATTGCCGTGTTTGTGTTTGTCGCAGCCCTGGTGCTGCTGGTGAACTGGATGGTGGCGCGCTGAACGGCGCGGCAACCGGCAAACTTCGGTTTGAATAACAGATTATTTGAAAATTCGAGAGAAAAACAGGAGTCGAGCGATGTCATCTGCAACCCACGGGTCTACCCCCCACTATTTCGTTCCCAGCCCGTCGAGCCATCCGGTCATGGCGTCCATCGGCCTGTTTTTTGTCATCCTCGGCGCCAGCCAATGGATTAACGGCGCATCCTGGGGTGCATGGGCTTTGGCTTTCGGCATGGTGTGGTGGCTGGCGACGCTGTTCCGCTGGTTCAGCCAGTCCATCGCTGAAAGCGAAGGCGGCATGTATGGCCGCAAGATCGACATGTCCTTCCGCTGGAGCATGAGCTGGTTTATCTTCTCGGAGGTCATGTTCTTCGGTGCTTTCTTCACAGCGCTGTGGTGGGCCCGATCGCACTCCCTGCCTGCGCTGGGCAGCCTCGAAAACGCACTGCTCTGGCCTGATTTCAAGGCGGCCTGGCCGTCTATCGTGGCGGGTGCCACGACATCCCCCGCTGATATTGTTGAGCCCTTCACGGCCATGAAGCCGCTGATGATAGGTGGCGGCATCTGGGCCAGCATCATGGGCTCCTTGCCCACCGTCAACACGGCGCTGCTGCTGAGCTCCGGCGTCACCATCACCATCGCCCACCACGCGCTGATCGAAGGCAAGCGTGCCCGCACCATCGCCTTCATGTGGGCCACGGTTGCACTCGGCGTGGTCTTCCTGTTCGTGCAGGGCTACGAATACTTTCATGCCTACCACGAGATGAACCTGAAGCTGTCTTCAGGCGTTTACGGTTCGACCTTTTTCCTGCTGACCGGCTTTCACGGTTTTCACGTGTTTGTCGGCATGCTGATGTTGCTGTTCATTACGCTGCGTTTGCAAAAAGGCCACTTCACGCCTGAAAAACACTTTGGTTTTGAAGGCGCCGCATGGTACTGGCACTTTGTTGATGTGGTGTGGCTGGGCCTCTACATCCTGGTTTATTGGCTGTAAGGCGGAACCAATCGCGGCCTGAGCCGCTCAACCAAAGGCCGCTTGATGCGGCCTTTGTTATTTATTTCGCCACTCAGAGTGGCTGTTATTTACCAGCAGGGATGCCAGTGGGCTGGATGTAACCGAGTTTCCAGGCGATCAGAATGCAGACAAACAGCAACACCGAAAACCCGATACGGAACGCCAGTGCGCGCGCCATGTTGCTGTTTTTGCGTTTACTGCTTTCGGCGCCTTCACTGCCCTTGCCGCCCCTGAGCATGAAAAACAGTGCGGAGGCCAGGCTGGCAAAAATGGCGATAAACGCCAGTGCAATCAGGTAAGTCATGAACAGGATTATCGGCTCATGACACGTGCTTTGCACTCCCCGCGCTTCTGGATTCTCACGGTAGCCGCACTGGTGGTGGCTGGCACGACCTTTTCGCTGGGGCAATGGCAGCTTCGCCGCGCCGCACAAAAAGAAGCGCTGCAGGCGGCCGTCGACTCCAGGAGCCGGCTGCCCGAACTGGACGAGCGTTCTCTGCTGGCGGGCCGCAACCTGGCCGACGACATTCATCGGCCTGCCACGCTCAAGGGCAGCTGGCGCGCTGAGCACACGGTGTATCTCGACAACAGGCCCATGAGCGGCAAGACGGGTTTTGTGGTGGTGACACCGCTGGTGCTGGAGGGCACGTCCCAGGCCATCCTTGTGCAGCGAGGCTGGGTTCCGCGCAATTTTGCGGACCGCACCCGCCTGCCTGATGTTTCGACACCTGCCGGCCCTGTCAGCGTCCAGGGGCGTGTTGCCCCGCCACCTTCCCGGCTCTATGAGTTCCAGGGGAGCGAGAGCGGGCGCATACGGCAAAATCTCGACTTGCCGGCCTTTCGTGCGCAAACCGGCCTGCCGTTGCTGGACGTCTCATTGCTGCAGAGCGGTGCGTCCGGCGACGGCCTGCTGCGCGAGTGGGCTGCCCCCAGCCTCGGCGTGGACAAGCACTATGGTTATGCCTTCCAGTGGTTCGGCCTTTGCGGCCTGGTGGTTCTTTTGTATGGCTGGTTTCAGCTGTTCCTTCCTTTTCGTACCCACATGCGCGGCAAACGCCGTGATCAATTGCCGTGACAAACGATACGCCCGCTACCCCCGATACAACCGCTGCCAACACTGCCGCAGCCGGACTGCAGGACCAGCCCCTGGGCCTGACCGTGCATGCCATGCCCGTGCTCGACCAGTCCAGCACGCGTGCGCCCAGCACGGTTGCAGGCCGCTGGAAGATGCTGGCCGTGCTGCTGGTGTGCGCGGCACCAGTCATCGCGTCTTACTTCACCTACTACGTGGTCCGGCCCGAAGGTCGCCGCAACTTTGGCGATCTCATCAATCCGCAGCGGCCCCTGCCGCCGCTGGCAACCCGATCGCTTGACGGCCGCAGCGGCACCCTGGCGGCACTCAAGGACCAATGGCTGCTGGTCAGCGTCTCGGGCGGCGCCTGCGACGCGGGATGCGAGCAGAACCTGTACTTTCAGCGCCAGCTCCGTGAATCGCTGGGCAAGGAAAAAGACCGCCTGGACCGCGTCTGGCTGGTGGTGGACGATGCCCCGGTGCGCGATGCCTTGCTGCCCGCGCTGGCCTCCTCGGCGGTGCTTCGTGTGTCAAGCGCCGAGCTGGCAAAGTGGCTGGAGCCCGAGGCAGGCAAGCGCCTGGAAGATCACCTTTACCTGGTCGACCCGATCGGCAACTGGATGATGCGTTTCCCGGCTGACATGGATGCCGCTGCCGCCGCCAAGGCCAAACGGGACCTGGACCGCTTGCTGCGTGCTTCCAGCAGCTGGGACAAAGAAGGCCGGTGATGGAGCCCCCACGGTCGCTCACTTCGTGTAGCTCCCTGCCCCCCGAGGGGGCCGCCCGCCTGTGGCCCGGCAAAGCCGGTTCCACGGCTCATGCTGG
>NZ_JBFUBD010000153.1:0-6427 GCF_056405935.1 Polaromonas sp. P1_E3 | reverse complement strand
CTGCTGCACCTGCAGCGCCTGGACGGTGCGCCGCCCGTTTCCTCCCACATTGCACCCTCCAAGGCCAATACGGCCGCCATGGGCCGCCGCGAGAGCAAGGTTTACGAAGACGTCATCAATGGCGGCCGCACATCTTTCCTTTCGGCCCCCTACATCCACGGCATGCTGGAAGGCGGCGTGCCCATCGTGAAAGACGGGCAGTGCATTGGCGCTGTGGGCGTGAGCGGCGTGAAGTCCAGCGAAGACGCACAAATCGCGCGCGCGGGCATTGCTGCCATCGGCCTGTAACGCTTCGCCGCAGAAATCAAAAAGCCGACCAGAGGGTCGGCTTTTTTTCGGGGAAAGCAGGAGAACATCAAGGAAAAAAAGCCTGGCTAAACAACTCCGAAAGAGTCTGTGGCTGGCTAAAAACGACCTTGGAGGCTTGGTAGCCCCGGATCGCCCCACGATGAAACTGTGCTGAAGAAGGTGATGAAACGGTTGTGCGGTTTACTTGGTCAAAATCAGCTTGCCCAGGCGGGTGGCCTGAAGGCGGTAAGTCGAACCGTTGTGGTTGATCTCTACTGCTTTTTGCCCACGCAGGATTTCAGTGCTGTTGACGCAGGCGGCAGATGCGCCCGCCGCATGGCCGCCGGAAGCGGTCTCTGTGTGCACGGGGGTGCGGGCAGGAAGGCTCAGGGTGTGGGAGGCGGGCATTGCGATGGACATGATGGTTAAACCTGTTTGGGTTTCGTTGAGTTAATGATAACCATTCTCATTTGAAAGTCAAGCGAATCGGGGCGGCGGTTTGTTTCTTTCTGTATGAAACTGGAAGCGCCGCCTGCCGGCCGCACTTGCATCCCGGTTCACCGGCCTCGCTGGCCGCGCTCAGTTTTTGGGCTCGGTGATGAAACCAATTTTTCGCAAGCCGGCCTGCTGGGCGGCCGCCATGGCCTGGGCCACACGCTCGTAGCGCACCGACTTGTCGCCGCGGATGTGCAGGTCAGGTTGCGGGTTTTGTGCCGCCGACGCCTTGAGCTGGGTGACCAAGGCTTCGTCGGAAATTTTGGTCTCGTTCAGGAAGTAGCCGCCTTCGGCATCCACGCTCAGGCGAATGGTTTCCGGCTTGATGTTTTGTGCTTCATTGGAAGCGCGCGGCAGGTCAATATTGACGGAATGCTTCATCACGGGCACCGTGATGATGAAGATGATGAGCAGCACCAGCATGATGTCCACCATGGGCGTCATGTTGATCTCGTTCATCACCTCATCGCTGTCGTCTTGGGTTCCAAAGGCCATGGTGCTTCTCGGTCACTGAATGAAGGGGCTCCGCTGCTGGTGGGCCGGCCGGAGCAGGATAGGGTTGTAGCTCAGGCTTTTTTCATCGGTACGACGTTGACCTGGCCACCGGGGCCAATGCGGGCGCCGGTGACAAAGTAGGCGTGCAGGTCGTGGGCAAAGCGGCTGAGTTTTTGCAGCACACCCTTGTTGCCGCGGACCAGCGCGTTATAGCCGAGTACCGCGGGAATGGCGACCGCCAGGCCCAGCGCCGTCATGATCAGCGACTCGCCAATCGGGCCTGCCACCTTGTCGATGGTTGCCTGGCCAGCTGCACCGATGGACAGCAACGCATGGTAGATGCCCCATACGGTGCCGAAGAGGCCCACGAAGGGTGCGGTGGAGCCGACCGAGGCCAGGATGGYCAGGCCGGACTGGAGCCGGGCGGTGAATTCGTCGATGGCATTGCGCAAGGTGCGGGTAACCCAGTCGCTCACGTCCAGCGCGTCGTGCAGATGGGCCTTGGTGTTGCGGTGGTGCAGGGTGGCTTCGCGGCCTTCCAGTGCGAGCTGCCGGAATGGGTTGGCAGGGTCGGCGCCGAGCTTCGTCAGGCCGGCGGCGAAATCCTCGCTGTGCCAGAAGTCTTCAGCTGCGCGGGCGATTTTTTTGTACTTGATCAGGTCCAGCGTCTTGATGATGATGACCATCCAGGAGGCCAGGGACATCACCAGCAGCAGCACGGCCACTGATTTGGTAACGATATCGCCCTGGCTCCAGACGTTGGCAAGGCCGAATTGGGAATTCATGAATCAATACTCCACGGGTTTCAAAAAAATTATTCGAGGACGAAATTGATGGGTACGTTGAACCACATCTCTTCGGCCACGCCGCCACGCTTGCCGGGCACATAGCGCCAGCGCATGACGGTGGTGACTGCTGCCTGGTCAAGCCGGTCAAAGCCGCTTGACTGGCGGATTTCCGTTTTCTTCGCCAGGCCGTCCGCACYGATCAGCACGCGCACCACCACCTTGCCCTGTTCGCCCAGGCGCCGGCTGATGGGCGGATAGGCGGGCTTCGGGTTTTGCAGATAGTCGGCATCGCTCGAGGGCAGCTGTACCGCAGGTGGTGCCGGCGGGGCAACAGGCGCCACGGCCACAGGCGCAGGCGGCAGCGGCGGCGTGACAACGCCCGTCGGGGCATTGGGTGAAGGTGTCGGGTCCGCAATGGCCAGCGGCTGGGGTGCTGGTTTCAGGGGTGCCCTGGCGACCGCTTTCTTTTGCACCGTCGGCGTGGGCGGTGTGGGGGGAACGGGCTCTACTTTGGGCGCTGGCGGGTCAACGAATTGCGTGAGGATCTCCGCGGGAACGATGACTTCGGCAGCGCGCATCAGCAGGCCGCTTTGCAGCGCCCAGATGAACCCCACGTGCAAGGCCACCACTGTCAGCGCGATAACGGCGTTGCGGCTGAGAGGCTGGCGCGGTGGGGCAGGGCGCGGTGCGGTGGAGAAAGTGGCGTTCATCGAGGAGGGGATAAGTCTGCGAATGGCCGCTGGGGCCATGGTTTCGGTCAAAAAGCAACCGGGAATCAGCGGCGGAAGATCCACCACGCAGACCCTATCACCAGGATAAGGCTGACGGGAAGCGCCGATATCAGTATTGAGGAGTGGGTTGCAAGGTATTCCATGGGCTGCCCTCCAGAGTGCCGGTGGCGAGCTTGATGTTGGCCGTTGGACAGCTTGCGCTGCACTGCGCCACCACGTCGCGGGCGCAGCCTTCGCACTGGCCACACTGGGTGGCCACGCCGAGTTCGAACTGGATCTCGTCAAAGCCCAGGCCCGCGCGGGCATGGCGGGCAATTTCGCGGTCGGAGATTCGGCGGCAAACGCAAACGATCATGGGATGGGCTTGGCTGGTGATTGATTCAATCGGTGCATTGATTATAAATGCGAATCTATCGCATTTGCAATCATTGGTGTTCAGATTTGCCGCAGGAATGCGCCCGGCAGGCAGATTTTGGCTCGATTTTTTGGGCCAAATACGCCGGAGGCGCTTTAAAGACAGGCGCAAGCAGCTATAAGTTCGATAGCAAGGTGCCGCTGCAGTAGCCAGCCGCCACAGGAGTTTTCATGACCCTTGACCCAGCAGGGCTGGGTGGGGAGGCTTAAACCTCAGCCCACATCCGGAGCAGGTTGTGATAGCAGCCCGTGAGCTGGACCACCTCGGCGCTTTCAGGCGCGCCGCGGGCTGAGCGTTCCAGGTCTTTCTGGCGCAGTGAGGTAATGGCCATGTCCATCTCATACAAAAGCCGGCGCTGTGCATCGGAACGCACCATGCTTTCGATCCAGAAGAAACAGGCCAGCCGTTCCCCCCGGGAGACGGGCTCCACACGGTGCACCGAGGTGCCCGGGTACATCACCAGGTCGCCTGCCTCGAACTTGATCCGTTGCTCACCGTAAGTGTCCTGTACGACCAGTTCGCCGCCCTCATAGCTGGCCGGATCGCTCAGGAACAGCGTGCAGGAAATGTCGGTACGGACATGGCGTGCTGTTGCTGCGTGGGTGCGCACTGCATTGTCGATGTGGTCACCAAAGTGGTTGCTGTCGCCGCCGTAGCGGTTAAAGAGCGGCGGATAGACCGATTTGGGCAGCGCCCCGGTCACAAACATGGGGTTGCGGGCCAGCGCCACCGACACGATGTGGCGCGCCTGCTGGGCGGCGGGCAATTCTTCCGGCAACTGCAGGTTGTTCTTGACGGCACCGCTCTGGCTGCCGGCAGTGATCCGGCCGTCGGCCCAGTCGGCACCCAGAATCAGCTGGCGGACCTGGGCAAGTTCGTCCGGCTTGAGGGCTTGTTGAATGCGAAGCAGCATGGTGGGGCTTCCGAAAAACGGCTGAAACAAAAATGGCACCCGGAGTATCCTCCAGGTGCCAAAACCTTGAAAAACTCCCGGATCAGAACTTGCTGGTGAGCGTCACGCGCACGCTGCGCGCATCGCCGGGCGCCACAAAGCCACGGTACAGCGTGTTGTAGTACACCTTGTCAAACAGGTTGTCGATGTTCAGCTTCACGGTGTTGCCTTCGTTGATGCGGTATTCCACCAGGGCGTCGGCCTTCACGTAGCCCGGCACCCGGTTGGTGGCCGTCACCGCATTGGCCGGCTTGTTGGTGCTGACGGCGGTGAAACCACCGCCGATACGCCACTTGTCGCCGATGCGGTAGGTGGTAAAAAGGTTGGCCTGGCGGCTTGGGCTCAGGCCCGGGTCTTGTCCCACCTCGGCGGCGGTTGTCGTTTTGTCGATTTGCGCCTTCATGAAGCCGATGCCCGCGAACACATCCCATTGCGGCGTGATACGGCCAGCGACTTCAAATTCGAGCGCGTCGGTATGGCGCTTGCCTGACAGCAGAAAGCTGGTCGGGCTCGCGGTATCGATGTCCGTGTTGCGTTCGTTGTACTTTTCTGTACGCGCGAGTGCCGCACGGATTGACAGGTCGCCGCCATAGAGTTCCCACTTGGCCCCGATTTCAGTATTGCGGCTTTTTTCTGGCGGTGTGTTGGCCGACAACGCGTCAAATTGATACAAATCGCCGGAGGTGTTGAACGCCGTGCCGAATGCGGCGTAGTAGCTGACCTCATCGGTGGGTTGGTACATGACGCCGATCCGCTTGCTCAGCAGTTGATCCGACCTGGCGAGGGTCCCGTTGTTGGGGGGCGTGGCAGTCGGGCGTTCGTAATCGGCCTTGAAATTGTCGAGACGCAGCCCGGCAATCAGCTTCCAGTACGGCGTGAGGTCAATCGTGTCCTGCATATACAGGCCCAGAGTCGTCGCCTTGAACGATGTTTCCAGCCTTTGGGTAAGGTTGCCTCCGATTCCCGCACTGATAGGGTTGCCGACAGTGGTGCTCGGCTTGGCCACATTGAGCAGTGGGTAGCTGAAGCGGTCAGAGTTTTCCACGGCGTACTCGGCGCCGATCAGCAGGCTGTTTTTGCGGCCAAACCACTGAGTGGTCGTAAGGTAGTCGGTTTGCAGGAAAGTGTGGTGTTCGTTGCCCGCCTTGGCATTACCGGCGCTGGTGGCGCCGCGGCTCACCACCGTATTGGCGTTCAGGTTTGCCAGGGTGGTGCCAGCAGCGAAGCTCGCCTGCGTGGCGCGCAAAGAGCGGGAGTAATAGCCGTCGCGCACCGTGGTCTTCAGGCTGCTGCCGTCTGTCCAGCGGTGGGTATGGCTCAGGGTGACGGCGTCGGCCTTGTCGTTCTGGAAGTCGGTGTTCAGGCCATACCAATATTTGTCTGTGCCTGGTGCCGGGCGGCTGTTAAACCATCCAAAGCCCCAATCAGGCTTGTCGTTGTAGTGCAGGTGGTAGTAGCTGATCTCGAATTCATTGGCTGTACCGATGCCGAAGCGGTAATCCAGCGCCAGGCCGCGGCGGTGGGTGGAAGCGCTGGCGTTTTCGCCGCGTCCGTCGCCGTCGGTGGCCATGGCGTTAATGCGGAAAGCGGCGTCGTCGTCCAGCTTGAAATTAAAGTCACCCTGGTAACGCTGGTAGCCTTTGGTACCGACAGTGGCGTTTACTTCGTGTTCGGTGATCAGGCGTGGCTGCTTGCTGACCTGGTTGATCACACCGCCGGTGGAGCCGCGGCCAAACAGCATCGACGCCGCGCCACGCAGGACTTCCACGCGCTCGGTGTTGAAGTTGTCGCGGTTGTACTGGGCGATGTCGCGCATGCCGTCCATATAAATGTCGCCCGCCGCGCTGAAGCCGCGGATGCGGATGTTGTCGCCGACCCGGCCGCCTTCGCCCGCTTCAAAGGTGATGCCGACGACGTTTTCGAGTGCGCTCTTGAAGCTGTCCTTGCCCTGGTCGTGCATCAGTTTTTCGTTGACGACCGTTAAGGACTGGGGAACATCCTTTGCTGGCACGGGCATCTTGCCGACGCTGGTAATGCCGCTCTGGTAAGTCTGACTGGCGCGATCGCGCGTACCCGTCACTGTGACGGGGGCGAGGCTTTTACCCTCAACAGGCGTTGCGGAAGTAGACGACGTTGCGGTTGTGGCGCCGGTGCTGGGTGTCGGTGTGACGCTTTGTGCCCACCCCGACACCGAAACAGCCAGCATCAAAGCGCCCAGAGGGAGCAGTGCTTTGTCGGAAGATGCGGCGGGACTGGTAAGGGG
>NZ_JBFUBD010000152.1:0-6443 GCF_056405935.1 Polaromonas sp. P1_E3 | reverse complement strand
GCCTGCTGGTCGTGGGCTCGATGAATCTGGACCTGCGCTCGCAGTTGCAAAACAGCGAAGTGGCCATCGTCATCCGCAACCGCAACATTTCCGCAGAAGCCACGCGGCTGATCGAGCCCACGCTGGCTTCCGGCGCCTACCGTGTCGAGCTCGAAAACGGCAGGCTGGTGTGGCGTGCGCCGCAAGGTTCGCCACTGAAAGACTCCATGATCGAGCCAGACGCGAGCTGGGGACTGCAACTGATGCTCAAGCTGATCGGGCCGTTTGCGCCGGACGAAATGCTTTGAAGATGAGGGCTTTGGCCCCTCAAGCTGCCGCAGCAGCCTTCTGAATGGCTTGCCGGTGGACATCCAGCTCATCCTGAAGGCCTGATTGCTGGTTTACATGGCGGCCTTGCCGCGCTGCGCCCTGCCGGCTGGAATGCAAGGGTGCAGCGAGCCTGGCAGCACCCGGCGCATCAGACAGGCAGTGGGGACGGCCGCGTGCGCCGCTGGCCTGGTAGTCGGCCAGCAGGGCGCTGCGCACATCTGTGCCGGCCAGGCCCCGCTCGTCTGTCAGGTACTCAAACAGTAAATCCACCAGTTTTTCGGGCGCGAACTCATGGGTTTTACCGGTCAAGGCCCACAGCCAGTCACTGAAACGCAAAAACTGGCCGAACGCGGAGCCGGGAACCAGGAGCAGCTGCAACCCCCGCGCAAACCGTCCTGAATTGGCCAGCATTTCCCAATACCGCGCAAAACGGTTGATGCGCTGCATGGTGACAAAGTCGATCGTGGAGTTCTGCAGGATCGTGTAGGGCGTCTGTGGGTCGTAGGCCATGGCGAACTCTGCCGTGTGCCGGGTAATGGGGGTGCCGCGCAGGCGCTTGAGGATGCCGAACTGGATTTCATGCGGCGCCAGCTCATGCAGGCGGTCAAAACCCTTGGCGAAGCTCTCCAGTGTCTCGCCGGGCAAACCGAAGATCAGGTCGGCATGCACATGGGCCCGGCTTTCGTTCACCAGCCAGCGCAGGTTGTCGGCCGTCCTGGCGTTGTCCTGCTTGCGCGAGATGCGCAGTTGCACCTCGGGGTTGAAGCTCTGGATGCCGACTTCAAACTGCAGCGAACCTGCCGGGAACTGGGCAATCAGCACTTTGAGCCGGTCAGGCAGGCTGTCGGGCACCACTTCAAAATGCACAAACAGGTCCGGTGCCATACGGTCCAGGAAAAACTGCAGGATGCGTACCGAGTTCTCGACCTTCAGATTGAAGGTGCGGTCCACAAACTTGAAGTTCCGTGCACCACGCCGGTAGAGCGCGTCCATCTCGGCCATAAACGCGTCCAGGTCAAAAGCCCAGGCGGTCTTGTCGAGCGAGCTCAGACAGAACTCGCACKTGAAGGGGCAGCCGCGCGAGGCTTCGACATAGAGCAACCGTTTTGCCAGGTCTTGGGCGGTGTATTCACCATAAGGCAGGGCCAACGCTTCCAGTGCAGGCTGCTCTCCTGCAACGACCTTCATCAGCGGTTGCGGGCCATCGAGCAAGGCACGGCAGAGCCTGGGGAAACTCACGTCGCCCCAGCCAGTCACCACATGGTCGGCCAGGCGGCATATCTCCTGTTCGCCCGTCTCGTAACTGACCTCCGGCCCGCCCAGCACTATCTTGATGCCAGGCCTCAGGGTTTTGAGCAGGCGCACCACCTGGGTGGTTTCGACAACGTTCCATATATAGATGCCCAGGCCGATCACTTCAGGATTGAGTGCCAGCAGCTCTTCCACGATCTGCATGGGCCGTTGCTGGATCACAAATTCGCGCAGCAACGTTTGCGCGCGAAGGCCGGGGCGGCCATGCAGGTCCATATTGGCCAGCAGGTACCGCAGGCCCAGCGAAGCGTGGACGTACTTCGCGTTGAGGGTGGCGAGGACAATGCGCGGCATGCCCCTATTATCTGGGCTGGCCCTGAAAACGGCTGTAATAAGGCAGCGCGAGGATGGACTAACGTCAACAAACGGGGCTGGCGTACTGTTTGCCTCGTCGCCGCCAGGAACTAATCTCTGCGTCACCCGCTCACACCTGCACAATGAAATTCAAGCGCTTTCCGTCCGTTGTCATTGTTGCTACATTTTTGATAGCTGCTTGCGCAATCCCCGCGCCCGCTAGCGCTCAAAAGGTCTTTAGTGACATTCTGGGCAAAGGCGCGCAGGGTGCCACCCGCGCGGTGGTCACGACGGAGCAGGTCAGTGCCGAGCTGCTGGCCTGGGCGCCGGAAGGCGTGGAGCCCGGCAAGCCGGTGTGGGTGGGGCTGCGGCTCACGCACCAGCCTGAATGGCATACCTACTGGAAAAACTCCGGCGACTCCGGCCTGCCGACGCAGCTTGACTGGCAATTGCCGGCCGGCATCACCGCAGGCGATATCGCCTGGCCAACCCCGAAAAAAATCCCTATCGGCACGCTGGCCAACTACGGCTATGAAAAAACCGTGCTGCTGCCCGTGCCTTTGACCGTGGCGCCCGGTTTCGCCGCCAGACAGCTGGACGTCAAACTCAAAGCATCCTGGCTGGTGTGCCGCAAGGAATGCATTCCGCAGGAAGGTGACTTTTCACTGAGCATCCCGGCGCGAAGCTCAACCGCCTCCAGTGGCCAGTTGTTTCAGGACACGTTCGCCGCAACGCCCAGATCACTGGCGGCCGGTACCAGCCAGGTGGCAGTCGAAGGCAAGGCAATCAGCATTTCCCTGGCCGGCTTGCCCGCCGCCCTGCGGGGCAAAACACTGGCGCTGTACCCCGAAACCGGTGGCGTGATCGAGCCCGCCGCCCCTTGGCAACAGGCCTGGCAAGGCGCGGTGTGGAAGGCCCAGGTGCCTTTGTCGGGCCAGCGCACCGAAAGCCCTGTCAGCATGCCGCTGGTGGTGGCCCTGGAGAACACTGCCTATCGCATTGACGCGCCGGTCAAAGGATCCTGGCCAGCGCCAGTGGCCGTCACCGCCGTGCCGCCGGCACTTGAAGCGGCCTTGCGCGCCAACGCGTCGGCCGGTGCGGCACCCGTGCAAAACGCACCACCGGTCGGTCTCATCGCCACCCTGCTCGGCGCGTTGCTCGGCGGATTGATCCTGAACCTCATGCCCTGCGTGTTTCCGGTGCTGGCCATCAAGGTGGTGGGATTTGTGCAGGTCAAGGACAAAGCCACGCGTCTTGCCACCGGCCTGGCCTACACCGTGGGGGTCGTGATGTCTTTCCTGGCGCTGGGTGCGCTGCTGCTGGGTCTGCGCGCAGCGGGCGAACAACTGGGCTGGGGCTTTCAGCTGCAAAATCCGGCGGTAGTCGCGCTGCTGGCGGCACTGTTCACCTTGCTGGGGCTGAACCTGGCGGGCCTGTTTGAATTCGGCAATGTCCTGCCGGGCCGGCTTGCGGGCTGGCAGGCGAAAAATCCCACTGCCAACGCGTTTTTGTCGGGCGTGCTGGCCACCGCCATCGCATCGCCGTGCACTGCGCCTTTCATGGGTGCCTCGCTGGGCTATGCGGTGGGCCTTCCCGCGCTGCAAGCCTTGTTGGTGTTCGGCRCCATCGGCATTGGGATGGCACTGCCGTATCTGGCGGCGAGCGCCATACCGGCCGTGGCGCGGGCGCTGCCGCGTCCCGGCCCGTGGATGGTGACCTTCAGGCAACTGATGGCCTTCCCGATGTTTGCCACCGTCGCCTGGCTGGTTTGGGTRYTGGGCCAGCAAAGYGGCATCGACGGCGCGGGTGCRCTGCTGGCCMTGCTGGTGTTGATGGCRCTGGCGATCTGGGCYTTTACCCTGCGCGGCRCGGCRCGCACGCTGCTGGCCACTTTTTCGGTGGCGATGGGTACGCTGGGGCTGTGGGCTATTGGCCCAAACATCGTCAAACCTGCGGCACCCGTGTCCTCAATATCGGAAGCAGGCGGTTGGCAGGCCTGGGAGCCGGGCCGGGTTGACCAGCTCACCGCGCAAGGGCAAAGTGTGTTCGTGGATTTCACCGCCGCCTGGTGCGTGACCTGCCAGTACAACAAAAAGACCACCCTCTCGAATGCATCGGTACTGGCCKACATCGAAACGAAGAACGTGGCGCTGCTGCGCGCCGACTGGACGCGGCGCGACCCGGCAGTGACAGCCGCACTGAAGCAACTGGGCCGCAACGGCGTCCCGGTGTATGTGATTTACAAGCCCGGCCGCGCACCGGTGGTGTTGTCTGAGATTTTGTCGGTGGACGGCATCAGGGCCGAACTGGCCAAGCTGTAAAGAACCTGTTGTCGTGTTGTTGATTTCTTCCTGAAGGAGTTCAAGCATGTTGCGTACCCCCTTGCAGCCCGCCCGGGCATTAAGCCGCCGCAGTTTTTCAGGCGCCCTCGTGGCCGCGCCCTGGCTGGCGTCGGCTGCCTTTTCAGCGCAGGCTTCCACCGCAACTGTCGGCCAGGCAGCACCCGACTTTTCGGCCCTTGACACCAGCGGCAAGACCCGCAACCTGAGCGACTACAAGGGCAAGCTGGTGGTGCTGGAGTGGACCAACCCGGGCTGCCCCTTTGTGCGCAAGCACTACAGCGGCAACATGCAGGCGCTGCAAAGGGAGTTCACCGCCAAAGGTGTGGTGTGGCTGTCCATCAACTCGACGGAAGCGGAAAGCGGCGACTACCTGACACCTGCCAAACTGGCCGGCTGGATGGCCGAAAAACAGGGCCAGCCGACTGCGACCCTGATGGACGAGTCCGGCAGGGTCGGCCAGCTTTATGGCGCCAGGACCACCCCGCACATGTATATCATCAGCCCGCAGGGCCAGCTGATTTACGCGGGCGGCATCGACAGCATTCCGTCTGCGCGCGTTGACGATATCAAGACCGCCACCAATTACGTGCGCCAGGGCCTGACCGAAGCGCTGGGCGGCAAGCCCCTGAGTGTTGGGGCCAGCCGGGCCTATGGCTGCTCCGTCAAGTACAAGGCGTAAACCAGCCATGAATCCCTTGCCAGCCGCAGAGCGCATGCCGCACATCCTCAACCACTGCCGCACCATTGCGGTGGTGGGCTTGTCACCCAAACCCCACCGCGCCAGCTTTGATGTGGCGCGCTACATGCAGGCCAACGGTTACCGCATCATCCCCATCAACCCAAACGCCGCCGAGGTGCTGGGTGAAAAGGCCTATTCGACGCTGACCGAGGCCGCGCAGCACGAGAAGATCGACCTGGTGAACTGCTTTCGCAACAGCGAAGACATCCCGCCGGTGGTCGATGAAGCCATTGCGATAGGCGCCAAGGGCGTGTGGATGCAGCTCGGCATTTCCAATGCCACAGCAGCCGCAAAGGCGGAAGCCGCCGGCTTGCTGGTGGTGCAGGACCATTGCATCAAGATTGACCATCGTGTGCTGCTGTCTCGCGGGCTACTGCAACCGATGGCCCAGGCGGGCGAGGCTTCCGCGTAGGAGCTGTTGCGGCTTTGCGGCGGCGGCCCGGGAAAGCCATGCTTGCGCGTCGCCACGCGGCCGTTGAAAATGCCCCATGTCCCTGCGCACGGTGCCCCATTCTTTCCCCACTTCAGCCGCTTCGCCTTTCCCTTTCTCATTTTTCCGCCTTCCCCTGTTGCTGGCCCTGGCCGCATTGACCGGCTGCGCCAGCCAGGCGCCCACGCACAGGGGCGAGGCACAAACCGCCCCGATGGCCGCCAGCGAGGTCGGCCAGTCGGACGTGAATCGCCTGGCCACATTGGGCATGCGCGATAACCTGGAGAGCCTGCTGCGCCTGGCCGACAAGCTGTACCGGCGCAACCCGGCGGAATGGCGAAAAACCAGCACGCTCGGGCGCGACGCGGCCCTTGCCCAGCTGCGCGTGGCGGTCGACACCCGCACACCCTGGCCCGAGCTGCAGGGCAAGCGCGATATCGCTGCGCTGTCGCTGGCGCTGGGCGCTGACTTCAAGGGCGACCGCGTGGCGGCGTTCATTTATGCCAGCGCCGACATGGTGGTCACGGCCCACGGCGGGAAAACCGCGTATTACCTGACCGACAGCCTGGATGCGCAATACATCTACAACGCTGCCCGCAACGTGGAAATTGCTGTGTGGATGCTGTCCAACCGGCGCAATGCCGCGGGCCAGCCCTTGCTGCTGGCCGACGAAATTACCGAACGCGAGCGCAACCTGAGCTTTGAGCGGGAGTTCGGGAAAATCATTGGACGGCTGGACCTGCTGGCCTCCGTCCTGACCGAGAAGTACCGCCGCGCGGTGATCACCTACGTTCAAAATCTGCTGGGCGGAACGTTTTTGCAGTTCCTACCGGTCCGTTAATGCACACCCCCTTCTCGGCTCACTTCGTGTAGCCGGATCCCCCCTTGCAGGGGGCGACACCTACGGCCCGGCAAAGCCGGTTCCGTGCTGTCACTTGATTAAGAACGGGATAAGTCTGCGGCCGGAGACAATACGTGTTTCGCCGTTTGTTTTCCGGAAGCCGCCATGCCCGACAAC
>NZ_JBFUBD010000151.1:0-6476 GCF_056405935.1 Polaromonas sp. P1_E3 | reverse complement strand
ACGACCAGCAGGCCGGTGACCAGCAGTGAAGCCGCGATCATGGGTTCGACGGCGGGAACCTGCACCCCCTGCAGGCCCAGCAGGGCACCCGCCAGCAGCATGCCGGCAAAGCCCAGCGGGCCCCATAGCAAGCCCGGGCCTGTGCGGCGCGCAGCCAGTGCGCTCCAGAGACCCACGGCCAGCATGGCCGCCAGGTGGTCCATGCCCGTCAGCGGGTGAAGGAAGCCGCTGAAAAAAGCACTGGCGTGCTCATGCACCGCAGTGCCCGAATGGTGGTCAATATGGGCGCTAGCGCCCGCCGATAGCGCGCAAGCGGCTATCAAAAAAAGAGCACTTCTGGTTTTGGTCGGCATGGTGTGGTCTCGGGTAGTGCTTAAACAATCGGCTGGTGCACGGTGACCAGCTTGGTACCGTCTGGAAAGGTCGCTTCGACCTGGATGTCGGGGATCAGTTCGGGAATGCCGTCCATCACATCGGCGCGGGTCAGCACTGTGCGGCCTTCGCTCATCAGCTGGGCGACGGATTTGCCGTCGCGGGCGCCTTCCATGACGGCGGCGCTGATAAGAGCTACGGACTCTGGGTAGTTAAGCTTGAGGCCGCGGGCGCGGCGCCTTTCGGCCAGCAGGGCAGCGGTAAAAATAAGGAGCTTGTCTTTTTCTCGGGGCGTCAATTCCATGGGGCTCTCTCAGGGCAGGCTGCCGGCTTGGGGATGCTTGCCGGGGTGCAAGAATGGTGCCACAAGAGCCTGGGCAGGCCAAGGCTCAGGCCCTCAGGTTGAGGTCATGGCATAGAACCTGCACCGCTGTACGGTTCCCCACTCCGCGCTCGCGCATTTGCCCACCCCCATGGACGCACCGGCTACGCCACCGCTACTGCCAGTTCCCGCCGACGCGTCCGATGCGGCAGCTTTTGCTGCGTCCGGGTCAGGCAACGACGCGCCGGTGCAGCGCATCATCAAGGTCCGGCGCGACTACAACAGCTGGGTGGCCAGCGAAACCATGGAAGACTATGCGCTGCGTTTTACGCCACAGCGCTTTCGCAAATGGTCTGAATGGCGGGTTGCCAACACCGCGTTCGGCGCGGCCTCTTTCCTCATCCTGGAGGCCGTGGGCGCGACGCTGCTGGTGAAGTACGGGTTTACCAATGCTTTCTGGGCCATCGTGGCCACCGGGCTCATTATTTTTCTGGCGGGCCTGCCGATCAGCATTTACGCAGCGCGCTATGGTGTCGACATGGACTTGCTGACGCGCGGCGCCGGTTTTGGCTATATCGGTTCCACGCTGACCTCGCTGATCTACGCCTCGTTTACCTTCATCTTTTTTGCGCTGGAAGCGGCCGTCATGGCTTACGCGCTGGACCTGGCGCTGGGTATTCCGCCCAGCTGGGGTTACCTGATCTGCGCGCTGGTGGTCATCCCGCTGGTGACCCATGGCGTCTCAGCCATCTCTCGCCTGCAGGTCTGGACGCAGCCCTTGTGGCTGGTCATGCTGGTGGTGCCCTTTGTGTATGTTTTTCTGCGCGATCCCGGTGCGTTTTTGGGCGTTCTGCACTACGGAGGGGAAACTGGAACAAGCGGTGAGTTCAATTTGCACCTATTTGGTGCTGCTTTGACGGTAGGAATTGCGCTGATCACCCAAATGGGCGAGCAGGCGGACTATTTGCGCTTCATGCCGGTGCAGACTGAAGCCAACCGCTGGCGCTGGTGGGCGGGTGTACTGGCTGGTGGGCCGGGCTGGGTGCTACTTGGCGTGGTGAAAATGCTGGGCGGCGCCTTCCTGGCCTACCTGGCCATCTCCAACATGGTGCCGCTGGACCGGGCCGTAGACCCCAACCAGATGTACCTTGCAGCCTACGAATATGTCTTCCCGAACTACGGCATGGCGGTGGCGGCCACGGCACTGTTCGTGGTGGTGTCGCAGCTCAAGATCAATGTGACCAACGCGTACGCCGGCTCGCTGGCCTGGTCGAATTTCTTCTCGCGCATCACGCACAGCCACCCCGGGCGGGTAGTGTGGGTGGTCTTCAACACACTCATTGCCTTCATGCTGATGGAGATGAACGTGTTCCAGGCGCTGGGCGACGTGCTGGGGCTGTATTCGAACATCGCCATCGCCTGGGTGATGGCCGTTGTCGCCGACCTGGTCGTCAACAAACCACTGGGCCTTTCGCCCAAAGGCATTGAATTCAAAAGAGCCCACCTGTATGACATCAACCCGGTTGGCGTGGGTGCCATGGCCTTGGCATCCGTGTTGTCCGTCACTGCGCACCTGGGGCTTTACGGCGAAACGGCGCGGGCTTTTTCGGCAGTCATCGCCATGGGTACTGCATTCGTGGCGGCACCCCTGATCGCATGGGCGACCCAGGGCCGTTACTACATTGCGCGCAGTTCCGGAGCGGTGGTTTCCGACGATTCCTGCAAGCGCTATGCAACGCAGCATTGCGTGATCTGCGAACGCGCATATGAGGGGCCGGACATGGCGCATTGTCCTGCGTACCAGGGGCCCATCTGTTCCTTGTGCTGCACGCTGGACGCGCGCTGCGGCGACCTGTGCAAGCCGCACGCGAGCCTGTCGGCGCAATGGTCGGGCACGCTGCGCTGGCTGCTGCCGCGCCGCGCCTGGCCTTACCTGGATACAGGGCTGGGCCACTTCCTGTTGCTGATGCTGATCATCGTGCCGCTGCTGGCCAGTGTGTTCGGCCTGCTGTACCACCAGGAAATCAGTGCGCTGGCCGACATCGAACTTTCCGAGCCGGCTTTGCGTTCGGGTTTCATGAAAGCCTATATGGCCTTGCTGGTCATAGCCGGACTGGTGGCATGGTGGCTGGTGCTGGCGCATAAAAGCCGGCAGGTGGCCCAGGAAGAATCCAACCGGCAGACGCATTTGCTGATGCGTGAGATCGAATCGCACAGGCAGACGGACGAAGCGCTGCAACAGGCCAAACTGGTGGCCGAAGAGGCCCGCCGCCATGCGGACCAGGCCAACCAGGCCAAAAGCCGCTACATCAGCGCCATCAGCCACGAATTGCGCACGCCGCTTAACAGCATCCTCGGGTATGCGCAGCTGATGGGGGAAGACAACGCCATACCGCCGCACCGCAAACAGGCCGTCAGCGTCATCAAGCGCGGGGGTGAGCACCTGCTCTCGCTGATCGAGGGAACGCTCGATATTGCCCGCATCGAAGCGGGCAAGCTCACCTTGAATGTCAAGCCCATGCATTTTGCCGATTGCGTGCACGAGATGGCCGGCATGTTCGAACTGCAGGCCGCAGCCAAGGGCCTGGGCTTCCGGTTTGAAGCCAGCGGGCATTTGCCGGAACTGGTGCGAGCCGACGAGAAACGCGTGCGGCAAATTCTCATCAACCTGCTGGGTAATGCCATCAAGTTCACGGCGCAGGGCCAGGTGATTTTCAGGTTGCGCCATGCGCGCGAGATGGCCTACATCGACATTGAAGACACCGGCCCCGGCATGCGTGAGGCGGAACTGGCGCGGATTTTTGAACCTTTTGCGCGCGGGGCTGCGGCCGGCCAAAGCGCGGAAGGCACACCGGGCGCCGGCCTGGGTTTGACGATTGCCAAGATGCTGACCGACCTGATGGGTGGTGAGATGACGGTGATCAGCACCCCGGGCGAAGGCTCGATTTTCCGCATCCGGCTGTTTTTGCCCGAAGTGCACATGGCTGCAGGGGCTATCAAGGACGCTGCGGCCGTGCCCGCCAGGCGCCAGCCGCGAGGCTATGAAGGCGTGCGCCGCAAGCTGCTGGTGGTCGACAACGAAGAGGCCGACCGTGAACTGCTGGTGCAGTTGCTTGAGCCCATGGGGTTTGAATTGCGCACTGCCGCCAGCGGCCACGACTGCATGGACCTGCTGGCCACCGGCTACCGGCCCGACGTGATTTTCATGGACCTGGCCATGCCGGGGATTGATGGCTGGGAAACGCTGCGCCGCGTGCGTTCGTCAGGGCATGGAGAGATTCAACTGGCCATTGTTTCCGCCAATGCCTTCGACAAAGGTGCCGAAAACGATGCCGGTATCCTTCCGGAGGACTTCATCCTCAAGCCGGTGCGCCACACAGAATTGATTGACTGGCTTGAACGGCGGCTGGCCCTCAAGTGGCGCTATGACCTTCCTGCGGATGCCGGTGTCCCTGTGGTCCATGCCCTGCCGCCTGTACTGCCCGATGCTTCCCAGCTTGCGGCCCTGCTTGAAGTCGTCAATCTGGGGTTTTACCGGGGCATCATGAACAACCTGGCAGAAATTGAACGGCAACGGCCGGAGGCCGCGGCCTTTGTGGAAGAGATGCGCGTGCTGGCGCGGAAATTTCAGTTTGAGGCCATGGGCCGGCGGCTGGCGAACAAGGAGGCAGACCATGAGCAGCGTGCTTGACGGCGGACCCGCGCTGGATCGACGGCTGGACCGCACACTGGACCGGGCCAACAGCGATATCGTGCTCATCGTGGACGACGTGCCCGACAACCTGTCGGTGCTGCACGATGCGCTTGACGAATCAGGCTATACCGTTCTCGTCGCGACCAGCGGCGAGGCTGCGTTGCAGCGTGCGCTGCAGGCTTTGCCTGACATTGTTTTGCTGGACGCCATGATGCCCGGGATGGACGGCTTTGAGGTCGCCAAGCGCCTGAAGGCCATGCCGGAAACGGCTCACATTCCCATTATTTTCATGACCGGTCTCACGGAAACCGAATACCTCGTGGCGGCACTGGAGGCCGGTGGGGTGGACTATGTCACCAAACCGATCAAGCCCAAGGAAGTGATGGCGCGCATGGGCGTGCATTTGCAGGGCGCCCGCCGTGCCAGGCAGGAAGCGCGGCAGGCGGGCCAGGCACGCAACGCGCTGGATGCCTTCGGCTACGCCAGCATCACGGTGCGCATGGGGGGCGACGCCGACGGCAGGCTGATCTGGCAAACGCCGCTGGCGCGCGACCTGCTGATGCGTTACTACGGTACATCCGCGCCGCAGACACCCGAACCAGTCCTCAACTGGCTGCGCCGCCACATGGCGGAGGCGGAACGCCAGATCGAGCCGCCCCGCCTGGCGGTGGAGATCGGCCCGCGGCGCCTGACCTTCAGGCTGCACCAGCAGACCGACGATGGGGAGCGCGGCGGCGACTGGTTGATCGTCATGCGTGAAATTTCCGACGATGCCGTGGTGGAGGCCATGAGCCTGAGCTTCAAACTCACGGCCCGCGAAGCCGAAGTGTTGTACTGGGTGGTGAAGGGCAAAACGAACCGTGATATTGGCGACATCCTGGGTTCCAGCCCGGCCACGGTAAAAAAGCACCTGGAACGGGTCTACGCCAAGCTGGGCGTGGAAACCCGTACCGCAGCTGCGGGTATGGCGATGAATCGCATCCGGCAGCTTCATCCGCAGTTTGAGGGGTAGATATGGCCCCCACGGTCGCTCACTGCGTGTAGCTCCCTGCCCCCCGAGGGGGCCGCTGCGCCTGCGGCCCGGCGAAGCCGGTTCTGCGGCCCCTGCTTGCTAAGAAGCGGTTTGCAAGGGCCGTATGAGGCAAAAAGCGTGATTTGCGCCGGGCGGTTACAATAGGAGCTTCGGTAAAGCATCAGCTTTTTACTTCGAAGCCTTCTGGCAATCGGCTTCCATTTCAAATGCGGCGCTTCTCAGAGCCCGAATCCACAGTGCCTTCAGCGCCCATACAGCCCTGAATACCCTCAGCACTGTTCCGTTTTCCGGCGAGCACTTCCCCCAACGGTGCCCACTCATGGCTCAACCAGCCCAGCCCCTTGCGGGGCCTGGCGGGATAGAAACCGAACACCCGCCGGCTTGCTTGCAAGCCGATTACGCACTTATTTATCAAGCCGGGAAAAATACCCGGCGCAGACTTTTATGAACAACGATTACACCAAAATTGCGGTGGGCAAATACCTCGTATCCCCACTCGCCAAGCAGCAAGCCGAAGGCCGTTACGCTGCATCCGTTTCCATCCGCTCCGGACGGGGTAGCGCCACGCATGACCGCGTGATGCGCTTCTCCGGCCTGTTTGACAGCGCCGCCGCCGCCGTGCATTACGCTACGGAGCACGCGCTCGGCTGGATCCACGAACGCACCGCACCGGCATGCGCCTGACGCGTTGCCAGTCACCACAGAATAATTTTTTCAATTCCTAGGAGTTACATCATGGCCAAAGAAGAACTGATTGAAATGCATGGGCTGGTTGACGAAGTGYTGCCKGATTCGCGCTTTCGCGTCACGCTCGASAACGGCCACAAGCTKGTGGCYTAYACCTCCGGCAAGATGCGSAAAAACCATATYCGYATCCTKGCMGGCGACCAGGTGTCGCTGGAGCTCTCGCCYTACGACCTGAGCAAGGGCCGGATYACYTTCCGCCACATCGCMGGMCGCGGCCCCGGACCGGCACCGCGCCAGACCCGCTGAGCGGGTTCGGCGCCGCCTGCGCCAAGCGGCCGCCAAAACAAAACGCCCCGGAGAAGTCATTC
>NZ_JBFUBD010000150.1:0-6480 GCF_056405935.1 Polaromonas sp. P1_E3 | reverse complement strand
CTGTGCAACAGGTCGGAGTAAGTCGCCTGAAAGCGGCGCGCCTGAAACCGCTTGACTTCGGCGCCGGCCCTGGCGAGCGGCGGGTCAGCCCTGTGCTGCTGCCGAAGCCTGGCCACGGTTTCCAGCGCGTCATGTATTTGTTGTGCAGAGGCGTCCATACAAACCCGGAGTTTATCTAGGTACGGCCCCCTATAGAAACCTAAATGCACATGAGAAACTTCCCGGATGCAAAGACGAACGCTTCTCAAGCTCGGTGCCGCGTCGGCAGCCGTGCTGGTTGTCGCCGGCGGGGCGGCCGCCTTGCTGCAGCCTGGCGTGGCGGGCGGCATACTGACGCACCCGGGGCGCGAGGTCTTCTCCGCAGTGGGCCGTGCCGTCCTGGACAAGACTCTACCGGCGCAAGCCGGTCCGCGCGAGATTGCGCTGCAGGGCATGCTGAGCCGGGTCGATATCCTGGTGCAATCTCTTCCGCCTCACGCACAAGGCGAATTGTCCCAGCTGTTGGCCTTGCTGGCCAGTACGGCCGGGCGGCATGCGCTGGCCCGTTTGGGTCAGCCGTGGCCGGAGGCCTCTGTGGCGGAGATCCAGCAAGCGCTTCAGGATATGCGCTTGTCTTCCCTCGCACTGCGCCAGCAGGCCTATGCCGCCTTGCACGACATCACAGCGGGTGCCTATTTTTCTGAACCGTCCAGCTGGGCGATGTTGGGCTATCCCGGCCCCGTCAAAATTTGAAGACACCGAAGGCAGCATGAGTCAACTGAAAGACCCGATCCGCGAAGGTATCGCGCGCGGCTGGAAAGTCACGGGTGGCGCATTCGGCCTGGTGCCTGAAAAAATCACTTGTGACGTTGCCATCATCGGCAGCGGCGCCGGCGCTGGAATCACCGCCGAACTGCTGGCCAAGGCTGGTTTGCAGGTGGTCATCATTGAAGAAGGCCCGCTTAAAAGCAGTTCTGATTTCAACCAGAAGGAATCAGAGGCTTATCCTTCGCTCTACCAGGAAAGCGCCGCCCGTAAAACGGAGGACAAGGCCATCAATATCCTGCAGGGGCGTTGCGTCGGTGGCTCGACCACAGTGAACTGGACCAGCTCGTTCCGCACGCCCGCCTCCACGCTGCAGTTCTGGCAACAGCGGTTTGGTCTGGGCGGCTACACCGTGGAAGCGCTCGCACCCTACTTCGCACAGGCGGAACAGCGGTTGAACATCACGCCCTGGCTGGTCCCGCCGAATGAAAACAATGACCTGCTGCGCAGGGGCGCGGCCAAACTGGGCATTCCCGCCTCGGCCATTTCGCGCAACGTTAAAGGTTGCTGGAACCTGGGCTCTTGCGGCCTGGGTTGCCCCACCAATGCCAAGCAATCCATGCTGGTCACCACCATTCCCGCGGCGCTGGACCGCGGGGCACAACTGCTGACTGAGACCCGCGCGGAAAGCCTTGAACTGGCCAACGGCAGGGTCACGGCGCTGGTATGCCGTCGTGTAGAGCCAAATGGGGCTGCAGCCCAATCTGGACGTGCGCAAGCAGCTATCAAAATAAGAGCAAAACACTACGTGCTGGCGGGCGGCGCCATCAACTCGCCGGCCGTCCTGCTGCGCTCTGGTGCCCCTGACCCGCACGGGGTGCTGGGTGCCCGGACATTTCTGCATCCGGTCGTGATGTCGTCCAGTGTGTTTGAGCAAAAGGTTGAAGCCTGGAGCGGTGCGCCGCAAACCATCTACTCTGACCACTTTCTGGAAACGCAGGCGATTGACGGGCCGATCGGCTACAAGCTGGAGGCTCCGCCCCTGCACCCGATCATTTTCGCGTCGACCGTACCGGGGTTTGGCCAGGGCCAGCATGACCTGCTCAGGTCTTTTCCCTACAACCACACGTTGCTTGCGTTGCTCCGCGACGGGTTTCATGATGAATCGCCGGGCGGGCAGGTAAAGCTGCGCGGTGACGGCTCCGCGGTGCTGGACTATCCGCTGACGGACTATGTCATGGAAGGCGGGCGCAGGGCTTTGCTGTCCATGATGGAAATCCAGTTTGCGGCGGGTGCCAAACAGGTTTTGCCGCTGCATGAAATGGCCAAACCCTATACGTCCTGGGCCGAGGCGCAAGCTGCGGTCACGGCATTGCCGATGAAGCCGATGCTTACGCGGGTGGTGAGCGCCCACGTCATGGGGGGCTGCAGCCTTGCAGGCGCTGAGCGCCAGGGCGTTACCCGGCCGGATGGCGTGCATTGGCAGCTTGAGAACCTTTCGATCCACGACGGGTCCCTTTTCCCCACCAGCATCGGCGCCAACCCGCAGCTGTCCATCTACGGTGCCGTCAATCGCCTGGCGCAAGGCCTCGCCAAAAAGCTGTCGGGCAGGGATGTCACACTGGCCTGAGATACTGCGGGTTTGACGCGCACGCCGATTCATCCATGCTGGCCCAACTGCAACGATTCATCACCCTGGCCCTGATCGCCGCGGCCTTCGGCTGGCTGTTCTGGTTCCGCGGCAGTTCACCCGCATTGGCCATCACCGGCTTCCTGCTGATTGCCTTGGGCTACACGGGGTTTCTGGCGCTCGAGTTCCTGCTTCTTCGCTACGTCAACAAGCCTGACCCGGCGCCTCAACCCACCTGGAAAGAGCTTCTGCGCGCTTGGATGGGCGAGACATTGACCGCTCCCCGCGTGTTTTGCTGGCGCCAGCCCTTTCGTTCCGAAGCAGTTCCGGACCGACTCATACCTGCGGAAACAGCCCAAGGCCGCCGCGGCGTAGTGTTTGTGCATGGGTTTTTCTGCAATCGTGGCCTGTGGACACCCTGGCTCAAACGCGTTCAAGGCAGTGGGCGTTCCTTTGTGGCTGTCAACCTTGAGCCCCTGTTCGGCTCCATTGACGACTATGTTCCTCAAATTGACGACGCAGTTGTGCGAATCACCCAGGCCACCGGCCTTCCGCCCTTGCTGGTATGCCACAGCATGGGCGGGCTGGCCGCCAGGGCCTGGCTCAAGCGCATGAAAGCCGAAGCCCGGGTGCACCACGTTGTGACCATCGGCACACCGCATCGCGGAACCTGGTTGGCCCGCTTCGGGCACGGCCACAACGGGCGCCAGATGCGGCTGCTGTCAGACTGGCAGGCCCAGCTGGATCATGAGATGCCGGCAAACCGGCACACGCTGTTTACCTGCTGGTACTCCAACTGCGACAACATTGTGTTTCCCACCTCCACAGCCACACTGCCTGGCGCGGACAATCGCCTTGTTCGGGGCGCCGCCCACGTGCAGATGGCTTTTTTGCCGGCCGTGATGGACGCCACGTTAGCCATGCTGGACGGTGACCAGGCCTGACCTGAGCCGGTTGTTGCCGCGTTCAGCTTGTGCTGCCCTGGCGCTCATATGATCGATGTGAATTTCTCACAAGAATGACTCGGCATATTCACTATCTACATTGATCTGGGCTTTTTATGCTCATCTATTTGTAGGATGGAGCACGCCCTTGACACTCTATGCAATGCCCAGCACCAGTCTGCTTGAGACTGGCCGACCCCTGTCCTTGCGGGAACCCGACCCTGATTCCACACCTGCGCTGCTGGCCTTGCTGGTAGATGAGCTGGCACACGGCGTGTTCGTCGTGAGCGCCCAGGGACGAATCCTGCACGCAAATCAAATCGCGCGACGGGAGCTTGAGCGAGCTGTTGTCCTCGGGGTGGACAGAGGTGAGCTCAAGGTCTTGATGCCGGCGGATGCCAAGTCCTTTCAGAACGCCTTGGGCAAGGCGGTTGCAGGAAAACGCAGTCTGATCAGGCTGGCTGCCGACGGCGTGGACTTTACCCTGGCCGTGGTGCCGCTGCATCGGCAGGCGGGCACGCCTTGTGAGCGTGTGGCCCTCTTTTTATCGCGCGTGGGTGTCAGCGAATCGGGGGTTTTCAGCTCTTTCGCCCGGAGCCACGGGCTTACACATACGGAGGAGCAGGTACTGGTTTTCCTGTGCCGCTGCCTGAGCACCCCGGAGATCGCCCTCCAGATGAAGGTTGCGGTTTCCACGGTGCGCAGTCATGTGCGCAGCCTTTGTGCCAAAACTGCCTCCAGTGGGGTCCGCGAGCTGGTCAATCGCGTGGCGATCTTGCCGCCCATAGCGCCCCTGCCGCTCGGACAAATCCACTGATAGACGCCCCCCACGTCCCGGCGACGTGCTAGATTACGGGTGATCATGAGTTCACCAACATCTTCCAATGACGGGCTGTACGCCCATTTGATTCCTGAGTTGCGCACGCTCGCCTTGCGAGGGGTCGTACGAACTTATCCCAAAAAAGCCGTGGTGATCAATGAAGGGGAAATCGGCGACAACCTGTTTGTCCTGCTCAAGGGCAGTGTCAAGGTGTTCGCCATGGACGAAAGCGGACGGGAAATTACCTACGGCAGGATCCATTCAGGGGACTATTTTGGTGAAATGTCGCTCGATGGCGGTCCCCGCTCAGCATCGGTGATTACGCTCGAACCCTGCACCTGCGCCGTACTCAGCCGAACCGATGTGAGCGAACACTTGGGTGACGAGCCAGGGTTCGCCATCAATCTCGTGGTTCAGGTGATACGCCGCGCGCGTGCTGCCACGGAGGCGGCGCGCAATATGGCTTTGCTCGATGTATATGGGCGTCTGATTTCAGTGCTGGAAGAGCCCAACGACGTCAGCACCAGTGACTCTGCCACCGGGGTGACGCTTGAATCCATTACCCACCAGGAAATCGCCAGCCGGGTGGGCGCGTCCCGCGAAATGGTCAGCCGCCTCCTCAAGGACCTGGAAAAGGGTGGCTACATCGAAATGGGCACCAAGCGCATCACGCTACTCAAGAAACTGCCCAACCGCTGGTAGCGGCTGCGACAGTTTCCTGGCGCCTAGAGCGCGTTGAAGATCCGCCGGGTTTCCTGGGGCGCCGCGTCGCTGGTGCCTATGGTGCGCACCACTGCGCCGCTGCGGGTGCCGGCACCACGAACACCGTGCAACGCCGTGCTCTCGTCGGTAAACGCCACGGTATCCGGCACCTTCACAACCCCGGGGCGTTGTGGACGGCTTGCATCTGGATCGGGCTTGCGCGGTGAATAGTGCGCCCAGCTTGAATCCGTTACACGCAGTCCTCCGACCGAGATGGTGTGTTTTCCCGTGGACAAACTGTTGAAGATGCCGCTTCGGCGAATCGGCGTGGGGTTGCCTGCGTGATCTACAAACGAGCCCGGGTTGCCGCTGGTGTCATAGTCCTTGTCCTCAAAATAAGACTGCCGCGCACCCGTGTGCTGGCCAATGGCAACGTCATCACGCTCAATGTAGGCATCGAATGTGACATTTCCTGCATGGGTGTTGGTGATCTTCACTTCCCAAATCCCATTGGGGGCGGTCGTGGTTGATGCTTCGAAGCTGAAGTTGGGCGCAATGGCAACCAGCGCGCAGGTGCCGTGTACACCTGTTGCGACCGATTGCGGATAAATCAGCGCGCAGACCGGGTGCGCACCACCGTTGGTCCACATGCCTGATTTGCCCCAAGCCAGCGGCGGCAAGGCTGGGCGGCCCGGCGGCGTGATCTGCACGGTGACGCCATGCGCGCCTGGCGGCAGCCAAAGTTCCAGGAAACTCTGGGTCGAATCATCCGGTTGCGCCTGCCAGTTCAGCGTGACATGCTCCCCTTTTGATAGCGTTGCATTGGCGTGGGTCCTGCTTTGATAGCTGTTACCCGCCGGCACGATGATCTGCAGCTTGCCTTTTTTGAGTTCGATCAGCTGGTCCATCGCGGCCTCCAGCGCCGAGCTGCCGTCATGAGGGCCTGCCAGGGTACCCCAACTCAGATTAACCGCGATCTTGGTGGCGGGTGCGCAACGCGAAAGTATGTACATCAGGCCGTCCATGACGCTGACATTCATAGAGCCGCCCGACGTATCAGTCACGTTTGACCAGTCGAGCTGGACCGTCACGTTGTCGTGCCGGCTTGCATCATCATTGGCCAAGGCCCAGCTGGGTGGGGCGTCTGGATGCGGAGGTGCGCCTGAAAATTGCGCCAGCAGGGTGCGTGGGCCAGAGGCGAGGTCCATGACATGGGTACCATGGTTCACGGCTTTCTGCAGATCATGCAACTTGAAGTGTGCGTACACGGCGCCTTCGTCGACCATGCCGTTGTACGTGCGGTGCTTCATCGCCTGGTTGATGTCGGCCGCTGTCAGTTCGTGCCCATAACCCATGGATGCGGGGGCGTCTCCTACCCCGTCGTGGTCTTGCCGCCAGAAATAGGCCGTGCGTGACTTGCCATTGCGCAGGAAATTGGCGTTGGCAAAGGCAAGGCCACCATCTATCAGGCCGATGACCTTACCTGTGAGCAAGGCCGGCGTCCCACTTTGGCTAGTGGCCGGCGGAACAGGATCCTCGACATGACTACCCGTGGGCAAACCGAGTTCAAACCGTTTGACCAACAGGTGAAGGTTGCCGCCCGGGCGAATATGCCTGAAGAACGGGGGCCTGATGTGCGC
>NZ_JBFUBD010000149.1:0-6485 GCF_056405935.1 Polaromonas sp. P1_E3 | reverse complement strand
GATTTTGGCAGTGGGGTTATGGGTGGCGGCGGGAGGCTGTAAGGAGTGCGAGCGGCGTGGGAGGGCCGTGCGGCGGGCGCTCCGGGTGTGCTGCATGCTATTTATTTGATAGCTGCTCGCGCTCGTCCTTATTGGGCTGCAGGCACTTTTTATAGGTAAAAGTTGATACAGATCAAGAATGTGAGGGGTTTTGATGCCCCTGGGCGCGCCTAGGGCAGCCGCGACACCCGCCAAGCCTTCCTGATGCAATCCTGATGCGGCCGATGGTACGCTGGCCTTCTGATGACGAAAGCCGCTGAATCTACCCCTGCCACCCCCGCCACGGGTGCCTATTTACGCCGCTGGGCCATCGTGGCGGCGCTGCTGGCGGCCGCCACCGGTGGCGGGCTGCTGCTGGACAGGCAGGTGACGATTGCCAGCCAGGCCATGCTGTATGTGCTGGTCGTGGTGGTGGTGTCTTACACCATGGGCTGGAAGGAATCTGTGGCCTCGGCGCTGGTGGCAGTGACAGCGCTGAACTTCTTTTTTGTGCCGCCGCGCTTTACCTTTGAGGTCGAAAACCAGGAACACCTGATTGCGCTCTTCAGCATGCTGCTGGTGGCGCTGGCCATCAGCCACCTGTCTGCGCGGCTGCGGCGCGAGACGGCCGTGGCGCAGCTGAACGAACAGCGCGCGCGCCAGCTGCAGGGCCTGGCCACGCAGCTTTCGACCGCGGCAACGGCACACGACATTGCAGCCCTGGGCCAGGCCGCACTGGACGAGGCCTTTGCAGGCCCCTGCCTGCTGGGCACGCTGGACGCCGCGGGCGAGCTCTCGAACGCGGCGGTGCTGGAGCCTTCGGTGCTGGACGGCATGAAATGCTGCATGCGCGAAGCGGCCACGCTGGGCCCCGGCACCGGGCGCTGGCCGGGGCTGAACGCCTGGTACCTGCCCTTGGGCGACAAGGCGCAGATGCACGGCGCCGCGCGGGTAGAGCCTGCACCGGCGCACGACACCGGCGGGCGCGAACATGCCGAGGCGCTGTGCGCGCTACTGGGCCAGGCACTGTGGCGGCTGCGGCTCAGCCAGTCGATGCAGGCGGCGCAGGGCGAAGCGCAACGCCAGCAGGTGCAAAGCACTTTTCTGGCGGCCATTTCACATGACCTGCGCACGCCGCTGGCGACCGTGGTGGGTGCGGCTTCGGCGCTGCAAACGCAGGGCGACAAGCTGTCCCCTGCCGAGCAGGCGCGGCTGCTGGGCAGCATTGTGAGTGAGGCTTCTTATCTTTCAACCGTGACGGAGAACACGCTGCAGCTGGTGCAGTTGTCCAACACGGCGCAGCCGCCGGCGCGGCAATGGGAATCACCCGAAGAAATTGTGGGCGCTGTGCTGGCACGTGTGCGCAAGCGCGACCCGCAGCGCCGCATTACCTCCACCGTGCAGGCCGGGCTGCCGCTGATCAAGGCCGACCCGGTGCTGTTGGCGCAGCTGGTCGACAACCTGCTGGACAACGCGCTGAAGTACAGCACTGGGGCGATTGCGCTGTCGGTGGAGGCCCAGGGCAACACGCTGCGGCTGGCGGTAAAGGACAGCGGGCCGCAAATTGCAAAAGACAGGTACGAGGCCATCTTTGCGCCTTATGCGCGCGGTGACCAGTCTGGCCCGCGCGGCGCGGGCCTGGGCCTGGCGCTGTGCCGCGCCATTGCAGAGGCGCACCAGGGCCGGCTCACCTTATCGTCGCGCCGTGATGTGGGGGAATCGGTTGAAGGCAATGTCTTTACCCTGACGCTGCCCATCGAGGCCCAGCAACCCGCCGGTATGCAGCCATGAGCCTGCGCATCCTGGTGGTGGAAGACGACCGCGACCTGCGCGAACTGATGCGCGCCTCGCTGTCGGTGGAAGGGTTTGACGTACAGACAGCCGTGTCGCTGAGCGAAGCCGCGGCGCTGGTGCGCAACGACCCGCCTGACGTGATCTTGCTGGACCTGGGCCTGCCTGACGGTGACGGCGCGGAGCTGGTGCAGGAGGTGCGGCGCAAGCATTCGCTGCCCATCCTCGTGGTGTCGGCCCGCCACCAGGAGGCGCAGAAAATCAAGCTGCTGGACGCCGGCGCCGACGACTACCTGACCAAGCCTTTCAGCGTGAGCGAGCTGCTGGCGCGCATACGCGTGGCGCTGCGCCACCGCGGCACGGCCCTGGCCGCCGCCGTGACGGTGCACGAGCTGGACGGCCTGCGTGTGGACCTGACGCTGCGCACCGTGCAGCTGCACGGTGAGACGCTGCACCTGACGCCCACCGAGTTCAAGCTGCTGGCACGGCTGGTGCGCAGCGCGGGCCGGGTGGTGACGCACCGGCAGCTGCTGGCCGACGTGTGGGGGCCGGAGTACACCGAGCACGTGCACTACCTGCGGCTGTACATGGCGCAGCTGCGCGCCAAGATTGAGCAGGAGCCGGCCGAGCCGCGGCATTTGCTGACCGAGACCGGCGTGGGCTACCGCTTGGCGGCGGATTGATTGCGTTAGCCGGACTACTTATGCGTTCCTGATGCGCATCGGCCGACAGTGAAGGCCTCTTCACTGTCGGATGGAATGTATGGGAAATGTCGCAACGACTGCGAATGCTGCTGCAGAGGGCCAGGCCACTGCAGCCAACAACGACACACGTAAAAAAGGCCATCGCGAAGGCGTGGCGGCGCTGACGCTGGGCGCGCTGGGGGTGGTGTATGGTGACATCGGCACCAGCCCGCTCTACACCATGAAGGAAATCTTCAGCCCGGCCACGGGCGTGCCGCTGGATGCACAGCACCTCATAGGCGCGGTGTCGGTGATCTTCTGGGGCCTGATGATGATCGTCACGCTCAAATACATCCTGCTGATCTTGCGGGCCGACAACAACGGCGAAGGCGGCATCATGGCGCTGACCGCGCTGGCGGCCAAGGYGGCGGGCCACAACCCGAAGGCGCGCACGGCGCTGCTGCTGACGGGCGTGCTGGGCGCGGCGCTGTTTTACGGCGACAGCGTCATCACGCCGGCGATCTCGGTGCTCAGCGCGGTCGAAGGCCTGGAGGTGGTGACGCCCGCGCTCAAGCCCTATGTGCTGCCGGTGTGYATGGCGGTGCTGGTGGGGCTGTTTGCGGTGCAGCGTTTCGGCACCGGCCTGGTGGGCAAGCTGTTTGGCCCGGTCATCGTGCTGTGGTTTGGCGTGCTGGCCTTTACCGGCGCGATTGAGATTGCGCAGCAGCCCGCCATACTGGCCGCGCTGAACCCGCTGAATGCGCTGCGCTTTTTAAGCGCGCAGGGCTGGCACATGTTTGTGGCGGTGGGCGCCATTGTGCTGGCCTTTACCGGCGCTGAAGCGCTGTACGCCGACATGGGCCACTTCGGCAAGCGGCCCATCCAGTTTGCGTGGGGAGGCCTGGTGCTGCCGGCGCTGGCCATCAATTACATGGGCCAGGGCGCGCTGCTGACGCGCGACCCGGCTGCGCTGGAGAACCCTTTTTATCGCCTGTTTGCCGAGGCCTGGCTGATCCCGGCCGTGGTGCTGGCCACGCTGGCCACGGTGATTGCCTCGCAGGCTGTCATTTCGGGTGCTTATTCAATGACTCGGCAGGCCATACAGCTGGGCCTGTTGCCGCGCATGAGCGTGCTGCACACCTCGGCGCGCGAAGCAGGGCAAATCTACATGCCGGGTGTGAACTGGCTGCTGCTGGCCGCCGTGCTGGCCACCGTGCTCGGCTTTGGCAGCTCGTCGGCGATGGCGGCAGCCTACGGCATTGCAGTGACGATCACCATGCTGATCACGACCTTGCTGACCTTCTTTGTCATACGCCAGGGCTGGCGTTACCCCTTGCCGCTGGCGATTGCGGCCACGGTGACTTTTGTGGCGGTTGACCTGCTGCTGGTGGTGTCGTGCATGCTGAAGTTCATGCAGGGCGGCTGGTTTCCGCTGGTGCTGGGCGTGGCGATCTTCACCGTGATGGCAACGTGGCGGCGCGGGCGCGAGTTGCTGGTGGAGAGCATCCGCCACGACGACCCGGAGCTGTTGCCCTTTGTGACGGCCCTGTCGGCCGACAGCGATGACCGTGTGCATCGCGTGCAGCGCACCGCGGTGTACGCGGTGGCCAACCCCGACACGGTGCCGCAAGCGCTGATGCACAACCTCAAGCACAACCAGGTGCTGCATGAGCGCAACCTGATCCTGACGGTGGTGTTTCATGACGTGCCATGGATTCCGTTTGCCGAGCGCGTGCAGGTGCAGCCGCTGGCGCCCGGCTTCTGGCGGGTAGAGGTGAACTACGGCTTCAAGAACACGCCCGACATTCCGAAAGCGCTGGCGCTGTGCAAGGCCCAGGGCCTGGCCATCAACCTGTTCGAGACCTCGTACTTTCTGAGCCGCGAAATCGTGGTGCCCACGCGCGGCTCGGGCATGGCGCACTGGCGCGAGGCGCTGTTTGCGCTGATGTCGCGCAACGCAGGCAGCGTGGCGGGGTTTTTCAGGCTGCCCAACAACTGCGTGATCGAGCTGGGGACGCGGGTGCAGATTTGAGGGGTTTGCTCCGCCCGCGTAGCAGGCCGGCGGCCTGCGTAAGCGATGGACGTCACTATCAATTTAATAGCTGCTCGCGCACGCCCCTATTGGGCCAGAGGCAGTTTTGGCACCCGAAAACAGCTGTTTTTGCCGGTTCTGGCGCTTTCCCGGCAGGTTCAAGCCGGTCCAAGCCTGTTTGGGCTGCGCAAGGCCGCTATTAAAACAATAGCTGCTTGCGCACGTCCTTATTGGCCTGGAGGCCATTTTGGCACCTGAAAATGGCATCAAAATAGCCGGCCATGCGCCAGCCAGCCGCCTCAAGCCTTGCCGTCGTACTGCTCAAAGAAGCCGATGGGGTGCATGTCGATGCGCCAGCTGGCCTGTTCGCCCAGTGTGGCCGCCGGGTGCAGCGAGGCGGCTTTCACCGCCTCTTCGGCGTTGGCGGCCTCGATGATGAAAAACCCGCCGACCAGCTCTTTGGCCTCCGTGAACGGGCCGTCAATTTTTTGCGTCTTTCCGCCGCGCGGCTGCAGGCGGATGGTCGTTTCGGGCTCGCCCAGCGAGGCGCTGACGCGCAGCTGGCCGGTGGCCTTGAGCTGGGCGTCCTTGGGCGGGCACTGGCTGACCAGGGCCTGTACGTCGGCGGGCGGCATGGCCGCGAATTCGACGGGGTTGTAATAGGCGAGACAGAGGTATTTCATGGTGTTTTCCTTAAAAGTGGTTCTGACACCTCTACGACGAACGGGCCGGGCCGGAATCGACAAACCGGTGCGAAAAAACTGCAGCGGTAAATTCGCGGCCGGAATTGCGCCGTTCAGGCCACCAGCGCCGGCAGGTCGGCCATGGCGATGAACACGTGCACCGCACCGGCGGCGCGCAGGGCCCGGGGTGCGTCGTGGCCCAGCTCGGGCGGGCTGTAGCCAAAGACCGTGCAGCCGGCGGCCACGCCGGCCGCGACGCCGGTGATGGTGTCTTCGACCACGGCGCAGCGCTTGGGGTCTACCCCCAGCGCCGCGGCGGCGGCCAGGTACACATCCGGAAAAGGCTTGGAACGCGGCGTCTCGTGTCCGCTGAAAACCTTGCCTTCAAAGAAAGGCATCAGCCCACACTTTTCCAGTTGCAGCTCGACCTTGAACCGGTCGGCGCCGGACGCGCAGGCAATGCGGCCCTGGTAGGCCGTGTGGATCTGGCTGACGGCCTCGACCGCGCCATGCACGGCCAGCAGTGACTCAACCAGGGCTTCGTTGCGGCGGGCGCGAAACTCCAGCATCCACTCTTCCGTCACGGGCTTGCCGGTATGGGCCTCGATGTTGGCCGCCTCGTCCTTGACGGCCTTGCCGACAAACATCGCCATGCACTCGGCCGAGCCGAGCTTCCAGCCGAGCTCTTCGAGCATGTCGCGCAATACGCCGTTTGTAATCGGCTCGCTGTCGACCAGCACGCCATCACAGTCAAATAACACCGCGTCGAATTTCATCTGTCTGCTTTCGTGTCTATGGGGGCTGCGCCGGGTTTACGGCTGGCGCATCGAGGGTGGACATCACCCACTCAGGCCTCATGTTAAATCGCACCGGCAAAATACTGACGCCCAGTCCGCTGGCGCTCATAAACGGACATCAACACCCGTTTCGTTCACGGCCTCCATTACGCCGGTGCTGTGCGGCGCCAGGCCGTAAGCGCGCAGGTTTTTGCGCAGCTCCGCGGCATCGACTTCGTTCCAGGCCAGGCCGCAGTCCATGCAGGCATGTGCATACGGGTTCCGCAAGAACACCGGCTTGCCGACAAGGGAGCGCAGCAAGCCACGCAAGGGATAGAACCGCTCCGCTTCGAAATTGCCGCGCACCACCTTGCGGCTGCTGCAGCGCAGGCAATACATGCCGCGCACGGTCTGGTTGAACATCTGCCCTCCCCCTTATTGAATGTCGCCGTCGACATGTTGAACATCTGCCCTCCCCCTTATTGAATGTCGCCGTCGACAT
>NZ_JBFUBD010000148.1:0-6498 GCF_056405935.1 Polaromonas sp. P1_E3 | reverse complement strand
CGCAGGTGGTGGCCGAGCAGCACCGCAAGATGGCCGAGCCGCAACACTGATATCACTGACCAGCACTGCAGCGTTTCATCCACCCAGAAGGAAACACCCATGACATCCAAACGAAACCGCTCGGCCCGTCCTGACGAGATGCAAGACCCGGAAAACCAGGCCGCCAATGACAAGCAGGGCCCGGCCGGGCACGGCGGAAAAGTTGAAAACGACTTCAACCAGGTGGGTGAGCAAAAGCCCACGCAAAAGAACGAGGGCCAGCGCACAGCCAACAGCCGCCATGACCGGGAGTCGCATGTGGGCGGCAGCAACCAGCTGCAGTCGCGCCGCGGCACCACCGGGCGCTGAGGTGCCGGCGGACACGTTCAGCGCTGCGGCCGGCGTGAAGGCAGAGGAATTTGATCACCGCAGCGGTGACCACCTGACGCTGGACAGCGCGAAGATTTACTATGGCGTGCTGCCCCTGCTCAAGCAGCGCTTCAGGCTGATCGGTATAGACACGCGCGGCCACGGCAAGTCAACCCTGGGCACGGCGGGCATGAGCTACCAGCGGCTGGCGCTCGATGCCGCCGCCGTACTGAAGCACCTAGGCGTTGACCGCTGCAGCGTGGTGGGTTTCAGCGACGGCGGCATCACGGCGCTGCGCATGGCGGCGGAGGCAGGCTCACGTATCGATAAGGTGGTGGCCATTGGTGCGGACAAGATGCTCAAGGCCGACGACCCGGTGCGCAAGCTGCTGGGCGGCGTGACGGCCAAAAGCTGGGGCGAAAAATTCCCCGAGTCGGTGGCGCTGTACAACGCCGTCAACCCGCGGCCGGACTTTGCGGCGCTGATTGATGCCGTGGTGCCGATGTGGCTGGACGACAGCCGCAGCGGCTACCCGGGCGAGTGCGTCAAGCAGATCAGTTGCCCGTTGCTGGCGATACGCGGTGATGAAGACCACCTGGTGTCGCGCGACAGTGTGTTTGAGCTGGCAGAACAGGTGCCCGGCGCGAAGCTGTTGAACATTCCCTTTGCGGGGCATGAAGCGCACAAGGACCAGGCCGACGCGGTGATGGCGTGCGTGAACCGCTTTCTGGCGTGAGTGCAGGCGTTTTACCTGTAAAAAGTGCTTGAAACCCAAGCAGGATGTGCGCAAGCAGCTATCAATACCATAGCGTCTGATGCTTCCGGCGCAGGCGTGCCGCGCGTCTTTACCTGCCGCTGAGGCATTTCCTTACAAACCGCAACGTGGCAGACGCATGGCCCCAAGCCTGGCGGCGCAGGATGAACGCTTGTTTTTTGCTGCGGGGCAACCACCTGCAGACATCGCCCCGAAAGGCCGCCATGAAAAAGATTGCCGACTTTCTGTTTCGCCCGCGCTATTTGCGCGCCATTCCGTCGTTAATGGTGCTGACCACCGCCATGGCCTGGGGTGTGGCACCGGATTCGGACAGCGTGGACACGCTTCAAAAGCGGGCCGGCGTGACGCTGTCGCTGAACCACGCTGCTGCAGGCGCAGGCGCCCGGGACAAGCCCGGCGCCGATACGCCTGTTGCGGACAACGCCGGCGACGTGCTGGCCAGCTGATGCCCGCAGGCCGGCCATTGGCCAATGCCGGTTGTGCCGGTGGGGCCGGTTACTTGCCGGTGCGCTGGGGTTTGTCATACAGGGCCCGTAATTCATTCTTGGCTTCTTCCAGGTGCTTGCGCTGGCCTTTGGGCAGCGTGTCGCCCGCACGGTTGATGTAGAAGGTCAGCATGGACATGGCCGAGCGGTAGGGGTCGCTTTTGCGGCGGTCGCTGTGATCGGCTGATGACTTGAGCGAGCTGGCGATCTTCTTCGGGTCTTTCTGCTTGAAGACGCCTTGCTTCAGGTCCAGCGCGTCGCTGGTGTCGGTCACTTGCTGGGACCATTTGCGGTGGGATCTGGTGGATCGGGAGGTGGTGGCCATGGGCTTTCCCTTCTTCGATACGGGTTCGGCGCTGGTGGGTGTTGCGGTAGATATCGCAGCCCGAAAGCCCACTGTGCCGCGCAGGGCCGGCCGCCTTTGCAGGACAAGGCCGCGTGGCGGTGTCGCCGTTCTCTTTCTTGTTCCCTTTCCCTGGTTGCGGTTCACCTGGCGCCGCTCTTTGCCCGCCACTTCGGCCTCTAGCCCGTTAAAGCGGTGGTACGCCATGTCTGGCGTGTGTAGCGCCGGGCTGGTTTCGAGCCAACAAAGCCGCTGGTGAAGTCGCAAATGAAGCCGCAGGCAAAGTCGCAAAAATTGACGCAGGAATTGCAAAAAACTGTTTGTTGACATAGACTTAGTGATGCCGCCAAAGTCGCAAAAATTCCTCCTCTATGACGATCCCGCGCAGATGGAGCCCCTGCTTCCGGGGGAGCACCGCCTCGCGCCGTTGCTGGAGCAGGCCCATGACCTGCAAAAGGAGGCGCGCAGCCTTGTAGGCAAGGGTTCGCTGCCCGAGCTTCGCCGGCTGCTGCGGGCGATGAACTCCTATTACAGCAACAAGATAGAAGGGCAGCACACGCTGCCGTTTGAAATTGAAAGCGCTTTGCGCAACGACTATTCGCGCGATGCCGACAAGGCGCGGCGCCAGCGGCTGGCGCTGGCGCACATGGAAACCGAGCGCGCCATTGAGGCCGGCTGGAGCGAATGGTCAGCTGGCCAGGTATGGTCTGCGCAAATGGTGCAGGACATCCACCAGGACCTGTTTGCCCGCCTGCCCGATGCGGACCGGGTGCTGCCTGAAGGTGACGTGCTGGTGCCGGGCGCGCTGCGTGACCGTGAGGTCAGCGTGGGCGTGCATGCCGCGCCTGCCCACGCGGCCATTGGTGCCATGCTGGGGCGTTGGGGCGGCTTTTACGGCAGTGTGCGGCGCGGGGAGCTGCAGATCGTTGCAGTTGCCGCGTCCCATCACCGCCTGGCCTGGATCCACCCGTTTCGTGATGGCAATGGCCGTGTGGCACGGCTGCACACACACCTTGCGCTGGGTGCGCTGGGGTTGACCAACGGGTTGTGGTCGCCGCTGCGTGGCTTTGCCCGCAGCCATGAGGCCTATTACGCCCATCTGGCGGCTGCCGACGAAGCGCGCGCAGGCGCACTCGACGGGCGCGGCAACCTTTCGGAGCGTGCGCTGATGGCCTGGATTGGCTACGTATTGGCCTTGTGCCTGGACCAGGTGCGGTTTATGACGGGCTTGCTCGATATGGCCGGAATGAAAGACCGTATTGCCGCTTGCCTGGCTTTTGAGGAAAACGTGGTGCGCCAGGGCGTGCGCAGTGAGTCGCTGCGGGCTTTGCACTACCTGCTGCTCACGCAGTCTGAGTTGGAGCGAAGCGAATTCAAGGCGTTGCTGGGTTTGGGTGAGCGTCTTGCCACGGCGCAGGTCACGGCATTGCTCAGGCGCGGCCTGCTGGCCACCGATTCGCCCCATGGCAAGCTGCGTTTTGGCGTGCCGCAGCATGCACTTCGGTTTTACTTTCCCAATCTTTGGCCAGAGGCCGAAGCGGGCGCGAAGCCCTAGGGTTTGGCGGCGGCCATCCAGGCGCTTATCTTGCCGACGGCATCGGTCTCCAGCCCGTTAAAGCCGTGGTAGGCCATGGCCTCGCAGGGGTCGCCCCGGCTTTGGCCGCCGCGCAATGACAGCAGCTCGGCCTTGGGGGTTTTGGCCAGCTTTTCCATCATCGGGGGCATGTCGCTGAAAGCGCAGAGCTTGCAGCCGTCCTGTTCGTGGTGCACCACCAGCACGGGAATCGTCAGTTGCTCCAGCGGCATTTTGGGCACAGCGCGGCCGTTGGGGTCGACGAGGATGGTGGACGTCAGCACGACGCCGTCTGGGCCGCCCTGCGCGGGTGCCGCCTCGGTGGCGATGTAGCCTGCCGACTGGGTGCCGCGGCTGGTGCCCACCAGCCAGACGGGCACCGGCGCCTGCTGCTTCAGCCAGGCAATGACGGCCAGCACGTCGGCCGTGTGTTCGGGCTTTTGCCGGTTGCCCGACAGAAACGGCGGCGACTGTTTGTCTGACGGCGCATCAACCACCGCCACCGCAAAGCCGGCGTCGGCAAACTGCTGGCGCGTGCGCACCACGAAGTTGCCACCGCCCCAGCCGAAACCCCCGCTGTCGTTGATTTGCAAGCCGCCATGGCCGCCGGCCAGCAGGATGACGGAGGCTTTGGGGTTGGCAGATGCTGTGGGCGCGATGTAGACAAAGCGCTGGGTGACGCCGGGCCGGGTGGGAATGTCGACCACGCGGGGCGCGCCCTGTGCCTGGGCGTTGCCGGCCACAGCCATGCCCAACAGCAGAAGGACCGGCAATGCGTGGCGCAGCCACAGGCGCCGTGCGGAGGAGTTGGGTGTCATGCTTGGGTTCCTGATGCGGCGTTATGGGTGCCCGGGGCGTTTTACCACGAGAATCGGCCTGCAGCCCAATAGGAACGTGCGCAAGCAGCTATTAAATTCATAGCGATAGCTATCGGGTTGGTGCGGCAGGCGCCCTGGTTCATGGCGCTGTCGCGGTTTTGATCCACTGCACCACCGCTTCGCTGGCCACCACCGGGGTGGTGAGGTGGGTGGCCTTGACCTCCAGGTACTGGCTTTTGGGGTTGGCGGGCAGCTTGTCGGCAAAGTAGGGGCGGGCGTACCTGCTGATGCCGTCTTCGTCGCCCACCACCGTCAGCACCGGCGTGGCCGCGGGGATGCGTGGGGCGGTGACGCCCATGTCGGCGTCGGATTCGGGGTCGAAGTAGCTGAGGTAGTCTTTCGCGGTGGCCACCACGTTCAGCTGCTTGCCCTGGTTGATGTCGGAAAAGCGTTCCCGCGAATCACCCTTGCCGGCGGCGACCAGTGCGCGGGCTTCGTCGACGCTGTCACGCACGATCTTGTTTTGCGGCGACGCGTAGTAGCGCGCCGGCACGTGGCCGGGCGCCAGCAGCACCAGCGCCTGCACATCGCCGCCGCGCGCGGCAAAGCCCATGGCGGCGGGCACGCCCATGCTGTGCCCGGCAATCACAATTTTGGTGGCGCCCTGGCTGCGCAGGGTTTTGACGTGGCCGGCCATTTCGGCCATGGCCTTGTCCCAGTTGCCGTCCAGGTAGCGGCCGCGCGACCAGGGCATGTCGGGGTAAAGCACCAGCATGCCCGCGCCCTCCAGCACGGGCTTGATGCGGCTCATGTTGGGGTCGTTGTTGCTGCCGGGGTTTTTGCCGTGCAGCATGAGCACGCCGATTTTGGGGTTGTTGTCTTGTGCGTGAAGCGGCCCGGCCAGCAGGGCGGACGCAAAAAGAAGGCAGCCAAGGGCCGTCCGGCGATAAAAGGGTCTGCTGGGCATGAAAGAAAGCCTTTCGGGTGGCGGTGGTGAGGGGCGACAGCCCAATATAACCCCGGCAAACCGCCGCGACAGCCGGGTTTGCACGCAAGGGCCGGGCTTCCTACAATGGCACGATGAACGCCGTCATGCCGCAAACCACCCCCAACGCCCCGGCAAAGCCCTTGCTGGCCAGTGAACCCGACCGCGCGGCTTACCGCGACTACGCGCAGCCCGGCCTGGACCGCGTGCGCACCTTCTACCGCAACAACCACCAGCAGCAAACCTACGACTTTGTGCTGGGCAAAAAAGCGCAGTGGCTGGCGTTTTCCCAGCGCGAGATGACGCCCTGGGCCGCGCTGGAATTTCTCAATACGCTGGTGGACGAATCCGACCCCGACATCSAGCTGCCGCAAATCAGCCACCTGCTGCAAACCGCCGAAGCGATTCGCGCCGACGGCCACCCCGACTGGTTTGTGCTGACAGGTTTTATCCACGACCTGGGCAAGGTGCTGTGCCTGTTCGGCGAACCGCAGTGGGCCGTGGTGGGCGACACCTTCCCGGTGGGCTGCAAGTTTTCAGACCGCATCGTCTACCCCGAGTACTTCGACCTGAACCCCGACAGCCGCGACGCGCGCTACAACAGCGAGTACGGCGTGTATGCCCCGAACTGCGGGCTGGACGCGGTGCATATGTCGTGGGGCCACGACGAATACCTGTACCAGCTGCTGAAGTCGCATTTGCCGATGCCGGCGCTGTACATGATTCGTTATCACTCGTTTTACGCGTGGCACCGTGAGGGGCAGTACGGCCACCTGACGGATGCGCAGGATGCGGCGCATATGGAGTGGGTGCAGAAGTTCAACCCTTACGACCTTTATTCCAAGAATGACAATCCGCCGGTGCTGGCTGAGCTCAAACCGTATTACGACGATTTGATGGCGAAGTATTTGCCTTCTTCGCTGAAGTTGTAGTTCTGAGTTTGTTCTTGCGTTGCGCACTTTGCTGAGGGTTGTTGGCCGGGGGTTGCCCGGCATGCAACTCACTTTCTTTTGCTTCGCCAAAAGAAAGTAAGCAAAGAAAAGGCGACCCTGGCTCCTGCGTCCCTGCGCTGCGCTACGGGCAACCTGCGGTGCTCGGTCCAGCCGGGGTCAAAAACAACTCGCCTTCGGCTCAAACAAGTTTTTGCCCTGATCCGTCTGGCCCTGCGCTC
>NZ_JBFUBD010000147.1:0-6499 GCF_056405935.1 Polaromonas sp. P1_E3 | reverse complement strand
GCTTTGAACACCAGTCGATCTCGGTGTTCAGCACCTTCGACCAATTCCGGCAGATCAACCCGGTCGTCAAGGCGCCTTCGGTTGTTTGCGACGACGGCACGGTGCTGATGGATTCCACCCTGATCATCGACTACGCCGAAGCGCTGGCCGCGCAGCAGGCCCCGCCCAAAAGCCTGATGCCCGCGGCCATTGCCGAACGCCAGCAGGCACTGCGCGTGATCGGCCTGGCCATGGCCGCCTGTGAGAAAAGCGTGCAGATCATCTATGAGCGCAACCTGCGCCCCGCTGAAAAGCTGCACCAGCCCTGGGTGTCTCGTGTGACAGGCCAGTTGCTGGCGGCCTATGGTGAACTGGAATCAGAACTCCAGCGCAAGCCGCTGGCTGCGACCAGCGGCACCATGGGCCAGGATGGCGTGACCACAGGCATCACCTGGCACTTCACGCAGGCGATGATCCCCGAAGTGGTGAAGGCAGCTGACTATCCGGCCTTGTGCGAATTTTCGGCCCGGGCTGAGCAGTTGCCCGAGTTCATGGCTGCGCCGCACAGCGACCAGACCTACAAAAACGCATAAGCTCAGCAAAATGCCAACCACCAAAATCCAGGCCCTGCTGTTCGATCTCGGCGGCGTGTTGATCGATGTCGATTTCAACCGCGTGCTGGAACACTGGCAGCCGATTTCGCGGCTGTCCCTTGAAGAGCTGAAAGCCACTTTCAGTTCTGATCTGCCTTACCAGCAGCATGAACGTGGCGAAATCACGGCGGCGCAATACTTCGCGCACCTGGCCATGACCCTGGAGCTGCAGGACGATCCCGCGCACATCACCGCAGGCTGGAACGCCATCTTCGGCGGTGAAATCACCGAAACCCGCCTCCTGGTGCAGGAAGCGCGTGCCCATCTTCCCTGCTACGTTTTCTCTAACACCAACGCCACGCACCAGGTAGCATGGACAGCGCTCTATCCTGATCTGGCGCAGTCGTTCGAGCGCATTTTTGTCTCGTCCGACATGGGCTACCGCAAACCCGAACGCCGGGCTTTTGAATACGTCGCGGACGCCATGGGCGTCCCCCTGAACGCCATCCTGTTTTTTGACGACCATCCCGACAATGTGGCGGGCGCAAGGGCCGCCGGGCTTCAGGCGGTTCACGTGCAGGGGCCAGCGGACGTCAGGGCTGCACTACAGGCCTTGGGTTGTGTGAAATAAGGGTGTCTTTCTCAGGCTACAACAGGAAGGCGAATCACGGCATCCAGAATCAGGCGCAAGCCGCGCACCATCAGAATTCATACAACAGGGGGAGCGAAAATGCCGATGGAAAAATCCGAAGTCAAGCAAATGGCGCGTGAGTTACTCGCCGCCGGGCAGGGAAAAACCGCGACATTTGCACAGTTGTCCGGCAAAGGCATGAAAGACAAGCAACTCGCGACGGTGATTGCGAGCCACCCCGATCCCGAACTCACCGAAGTCCACCGGGGCAAAGTCCGGGTGCTGATCGTGATCATGCTCATCCAGGTGATTCTTGCCTTCTTTGTGGGCTACGGAATCGGCTACAAAATTGGCCCCAACGCACCCTGGATTGCCAGCGCATTGATGACGCTGGTACCACTGGCCTTTGCCTGGGCTTTTTATACCAACAAGGCTGTTGCTTACGAAGCCTACGTGATGCTCTCCATACTGGGCGTCGCCAGAACGCTGGACGGCTTCGTCACTGCGCCCGCCAGCACCCTGGCCGGGCTGGTCACCAGCGCAGCCTTGTGTGGTTTTGTCCTGTATGTTCAATCAAAAGTTTTCCCGGACTTGCGCTTTCTGTGGCCGAGGAAAGTGAACGGGAAGTTTGTCTTCTCAAGCTGACCCACTGGGCAGTGGACTCGGCGGCCGTGGACCGCTACGATGGCTGCATGGCCCCCGAACACGATCCCGAGCCCGATCCAGGGCCTACCCCGGAACTCTCCGAAGAAAAGGTCCATGAGGCCAGGGATGCCTGGTGCCGTGCCTACGTGCACGTCTGGGCGGACCTCTCAAAGGGCGTCTACGACAAGGATGCGGTGGGGAAAGCAGCCGACGAGCATTGGCAGCGCAGCCCGAAATCCAGCCCGGTGATGGTGGCCACGACGGAGTTCACCAAGACTGCCAAGGCTGCACCGTCGCCCCCTGCCTAAAGAGCCGTTCACAAAACCCAGCGAAGCGGTCCTGGCTAGGCGCGACGCCGCAGACAGTGCACCGGCACGGCAAGGCGACGCAACAACGCCAGGAGGGTTTTGTGAACGGCTCCTAGCCTACTTGCAACTGGTGTTCATAGCACCACATCCAGCTCTCTCCGGGTTCGAAGGACTGGATCACTGCGTGCCCTGTGGCCGCGTGGTGTTTACTGGCGTGTTTGTTTTTGGAGTCGTCGCAGCAGCCGATATGGCCGCAGTGCACGCAGAGTCTCAGATGCATCCAGGTGTCGCCCATCTTCAGGCATTCTTCGCAGCCTCTTGCGTTGGGTGAGTGAATCTCGGCAGGAACGTGGGTGCAAGGTTTGATGCGCATGTGAATCTCCAGAATTTTCGTCAGGCAGCAACCGCCGTACGCTCCATCGCGGCCAGGTGCTGGTGGATCATGGACACCACCGCAGCGCCCTCGCCTATCGCGCCGCCCACGCGCTTGACCGAACCGCTGCGCACATCGCCAATGGCAAAAAGGCCCGGAATATTCGTTTCCAGCGGAGCCGGTTTGTAGTCGGAATGCTTGCAGGTGACGGCCTCCCCGGTGCGGACAAAGCCATGCGCATCAATGGCCGCGCCGCAACTGGTGAGCCAGCCGGTTTCGGGATCAGCGCCGACAAAGAGGAACACGTTGCGCACATCCGCCGCGTGTTCGGTGCCGCTCTTGCGGTTGCGCCATGTCACGCCGGCCAGGCCTGTGCCGCCGTTGCCGTCGCCTTCATCATCGCCGTGCAGCTTCACCACCTCGGTGTGCGGCAGCAGCTCGATGTTGGGTGCGGCCTCAATGCGGTCAATGAGGTAGCGCGACATGCTTGCCGCCAGGCTGGGGCCGCGCACCAGCATGTTGACCTTGGCCGCATGCTGCGACAAAAACACGGCCGCCTGGCCGGCTGAATTGCCACCGCCCACCAGTACCACCTCGGTCTGGCTGCACATTTKGGCTTCGAGTGCGGAGGCCCAGTACCAGACCCCGCGGCCTTCAAATTCTGCAAGGCGCGGCACCTCAGGCCGGCGGTAGCGGGCGCCGCTGGCTACCACCACGGTCTTGGCGCGCAGCTTGCGGCCATCCGTGAGCTGGACCTGCAGCTCGCCCTTGATGGCCTTGTGGGCGCAGTCCAGCGACTGGGCCTGCGCGGGGATCAGCATTTCCACACCAAACTTTTGCGCCTGCACATAAGCACGGCCAGCCAGCGCCTGGCCCGAGATACCGGTGGGGAAACCCAGGTAGTTCTCAATGCGCGCACTGGCACCGGCCTGCCCGCCGTAAGCGCGGCAGTCGAGCACCAGCACATGCAGGCCTTCCGATGCGGCATACACCGCCGTGGCCAGCCCGGCGGGCCCGGCGCCGACCACGATCACGTCGAACAGCTCGTCGTGCTCTTTGGTATCGACCATGCCGATGCAGCGCGCCAGCTGGTTCTCGTCGGGGTTCACCAGCACTGAGCCGTCCGGGCATACCGCGAGTACGTCACCGGCGGCTACGCCGTATTGTTCCATCAGCGCGGCGGCGCCTGCGTCCTGGGCGATGTCCACCACATGGTTGGGCTCGCCGTTGCGGTTCAAAAAGCTCTGCAGCCGCACGACCCCGGCGGAGTTGGGCTGGCCGATCAGCACCGGGCCGCTGGCGCCGGCTTCAATCAATGCCACGCGCCGCAGGATCAGCGCGCGTACCAGCCGCTCGCCCAGGTCGGCTTCGGCAATGATGAGCGCGCGCAGCTGGCCGGGCGGCACCAGCAGGGCTTCGACATCTTCCTCGGCGTGGCCGTCGACCAGCGCGTTCTGGCCCGACAGCTGGCCGACCTCGGCCAGAAATTGGCCCGGCCCCTGGTTGACGATGGGCACCACATGGCCGAGGCCGTCACGCTGGGTGATGGTGACCGACCCCTTGAGCATCACAAACATGCCGGGGCCGGGTTCGCCGGCGGCGAACAGCCTCTCGCCTTTTTTGAATTGCAGCACCTTGCCAAAACGCTGGATGCGGGCAATTTCAGCGGCGCTGAGCACCGGAAACATCTGGTGGTGCCGGCTGGTGTCAGCGGCCAGCGGGGATTGGGCTGGGGTGTGGGTTGCGTTGTCGGCCATCAAAATACTCCGTTAAGGCTCTTGGCCCGCGGCTTTATGCGCGCGCCCTGGCATCAGTTTCAGACGATGCCATTAAACGATGGATCCGGTGTGGAGTCCTCCTGCAGCACTCAGGATTTCAGCGCAAGAGAACAAATCCGGCCATCTTGGGGTAGCGGGCCTGTACGCTAGAGCCTGCACGGTTTACCAGAAAACGCATGTCCCTTCCCCCCGACCCCGGCCAGCTACCCGACGAACCGCCTGCGAGGCGGATTCGCTGGGGCCGCTGGTTACGGCTGGCTCTATGGAGCGGCCTGGTCACGGCGGCATATGGCGTTTACAGCGGCGCTTTGCAGATTCCCGCGCACATCAATCCGTGGGCGCCACTCGAAGTGACGGCGCCGCCCAACATGCTGACCTTTTACAAACTGTCACGCGCGCGCAACGACCCGGCGCGCTGCCTGGCCGCGCTGGCAAGCACGGGCATGCAGTACGACGAATTGCCCGACCGCAGCACGGGCGACGGCTGCGGCTTCAGCAATGCGGTGCGGCTGCGCACGGCGCCGGTGCGCATAGGCGCGGCCCTGCCACTCAGTTGCCCCATGGCGCTGTCGTTCTTTATGTGGGAAAGAAATGCGCTGCAGCCGGCCGCGCAATTGCATTTTGACCAGCGCGTGGCGGGCATTGACCACCTGGGCAGCTATGCCTGCCGCAACATCAACAGCGGCGAAGGTGCGCCGCCCCATGCGCCGGCCCGTTCCCGCAGCCGCCATGCCACTGCCAATGCGCTGGACATTTCCGCCTTCACGCTGGCCAGCGGCAAGCGTGTGACGGTGCTGAAACACTGGCCCGACGAAGACGCTGCCCCGCCGCCCGGGCCTGAGGCGCTACTGCTGCGCGATGCCCACAAAGGGGCCTGCAAGTACTTCAAGGGCGTGCTGGGCCCTGACTACAACGCCGCGCACAAGGACCACTTCCACCTGGAGACCGGCGGCTACAGCATGTGCAAGTGAGCCGCCTCAAAGGATTCGCAAGCAAAAAGTGCCTGCAGACCAATAGGGACGCGCGCAAGCAGCTATGCTTTTAATAGCGCCTGGTCACATGAAAACCGCGGCTCACCAGCCGTGCAAGCGGCCCCAGGTTGCCAGCTCGCCGTTTTCGGCCAGTGCGTGATACGCCGGATACTGCGCACCGGTAGCGCAGGCATGGTTCGGCAAGATGCGCAGCTGTGTGCCGATGGGAAAGTGCGCGGCAATGTCGGTGTCGGGCGCACCTTCGCGCGACAGGATGCCGTGTTCCTGGTTGGCGCCGCTGAGGACATACCCCGGCAGCACCTTGCCGTCGGTGCTGCAAACCTGGCCGTAGCCGAAGTCATGCGCCTGCTTTTGCGTGCCGCGGTCGCGGCTCATGGCCATCCAGCCGGCGTCCACAATCGCCCAGCCCTTCTCAGCCTGGTGGCCGATCACGGTGGTCAGCACACTGAGAGCGATGTCGTCTGTCCCGCACACGCCGATGTTGTGCATCACGAGGTCAAAAAACACATACACGCCGGCGCGCACTTCCGTGACGCCCTGGAGCTGTGCAGCTGACAGCGCCGTCGGTGTGGAGCCCACGCTGACAACACCGCACGGAAAGCCCGCGGCGCGCACGCGTTCGGCAGCTTCCACACAGGCGGCACGCTCCTGCTCAGCCATCGCCACCAGCGCTTCGGGGGTGTTGAGGTCGTAGCTCGAACCTGCATGCGTCATGACGCCGCCCAGCTGCATGCCGCCTTCGTGCAGCGTGCGGGCAACGTCCAGCAAGGCGGCCTCGCCGGGCTTGATGCCGGAGCGGTGGCCGTCGCTGTCGATTTCTATCCAGACCTCAAACTTTTCACCGTGCTCGCGGCCGAAGGCGGCAATGGCGGCGGCCGATGCCACGCTGTCGGTGATGATTTTCAGATCGCAGCCCTGGCGCCGCAGGGCCAGCGCCTGCGGCAGCTTGGTGGCCACCATGCCGACCGCGTAGAGGATGTCGTTGAAACCGTCGGCGTAAAACTGAGCGGCTTCCTTGAGTGTGGAGACGGTAATGCCCTGCGCACCCGCGGCCACCTGCGCACGTGCGACGGGCGTGCATTTGCTGGTTTTGACATGCGGCCGGAAACGCACGCCCAGCGCGTTCATGCGCTGCTGCATGCGCGCGATGTTGCGCTGCATGCGCGGCAGTTCTATCAGCGCGGCGGGCGTGTCGAGTGT
>NZ_JBFUBD010000146.1:0-6620 GCF_056405935.1 Polaromonas sp. P1_E3 | reverse complement strand
GCCCCGCCGTCTGCGAGAACCTGAACCAATACGCCCGGCAAATGGGCCACACCCCGGTGCAAGCGCAAGATACACCCGGTTTTATCGTCAATCACGCCGGCCGGGGCTATGGCACCGAGGCGCTGCGCATTGTCAGCGAAGGTGTGGCGGACTTCGCCACCATAGACCGCATCCTGCGCGACCAAGCCGGTTTCAAGCTTGGTCCGTTTGAATTGATGGACCTGACTGCGCTGGACGTTTCCCATCCGGTGATGGAGTCCATCTACAAGCAGTACTACGAAGAAGCCCGATACCGTCCCAGCGTGATCACCGCGCAGCGCTTGGCTGGCGGCATGCTGGGCCGAAAGACCGGCGAAGGCTTTTACCGCTATGTCGAAGGCTCCATGCAGGTACCGCCGGAGCCAGCGGTTCCTCAGGTGGCAGAACTTCCGCCAGTATGGGTTTCGCCGCGCGCTTCACGCCGCTCAGAGCTATTGCAACTGCTCAAAAACCTCGGCGCCAAAATCGAAACCGGCGCCTCCGCCTCACCACAGGCGCTGATGCTGGTGGCTCCCCTTGGCTTCGATATCACCACCGTCGCCGTCGTGGAGCGCCTGGACCCGGCCCGCACAGTGGGCATTGACATGCTGATCGACGACGCCGCCACCAAGCGGCGTGTGCTGGCCACCAACCCGGCCACCCGTACCGATATGCGCGACGCTGCCCACGCCCTCTTTGCCCGCGACGGAAAGGCAGTCAGCGTCATTCGCGACAGCGGCGGTTTTGTCACCCAGCGCGTGGTGTCCACCATCGTCAACATTGCCAGTGACATCTGCCAGCAGGGCATTTGCAGCCCGAAAGACCTGGAAACCGCCGTGACGCTGGGCCTGGGCTACCCCCTGGGTCCGCTGGCCATGGGAGACCGCTACGGCCCGACCAATGTGCTGGAAGTGCTGTTCAACATGCAAACCGTGTACGGTGACCAGCGCTACCGCCCCTCCCCCTGGTTACGCCGCCGCGGCGCCATCGGCCTGAGCCTCCTGCATCAGGAGGAATGAAACACCCCCGTCCAGGCTCACTACGTGTAGCTTGTTCCCCCTCGAGGGGGGCGACGCTAGCGGCCTGGCAAAGCCAGTTCCGCGGCGTCTGCGGGTAGATACGCAAACTGCGACCTTTGTAGAGCTGATTAATATTTTGAAGGATTGACATGGCAGGCGCACTAAAAAGTACCAGCGAGGGCGGCACGCTCATCCTTACGATCAGTAATCCGGAATTCAAGAACGCGCTCGGCCCGGACATCTACGCCGCGGGTATTGAGGCCCTGAATGCCGCCGAAAACAATCCCGACGTCCGCAGTGTGGTGATCACCGGGGAAGGTGCCATGTTTTGCGCCGGGGGAAACCTGCAGCGCCTGCAGGCCAACCGCCGGGAGCCGCCGGAAGTGCAGGCCCAAAGCATCGAAGGCCTGCACAACTGGATTGATTCGATCCGGACATACCCCAAACCCGTGATTGCCGCCGTGGAGGGTGCTGCCGCCGGCGCCGGGTTTTCGCTGGTGCTGGCCTGCGATTTTGTCGTCGCGGCGGACAACGCTGTGTTTGTGATGTCTTACAGCACGGTAGCGTTGTCGCCTGACGGCGGTGGCAGCTGGGCCCTGGCGCGCGCCCTGCCGCGTGCGCTGGCCAGCGAACTCCTGATGGCCGGCGAGCGCATAGGCCCACGCCGCCTGCATGACATGGGGATGGTCAACCGCGTCACAGCCCCGGGCGAAGCCCTCGCGCAGGCCCTGGAGCTGGCCGCCGGCCTCAACGCTCGCGCGCCCAACGCACTGGCCAGCATCAAGGAACTCATCAACGACGCAGCGGGCAGCACGCTTAACGAACAGTTGTCCAGCGAACAAAAGCATTTCGTTCGGAATTTGCATGACGCCAATGCCGGTGAGGGCATAGACGCCTTTCTGAACAAGCGCACACCGCACTACCGTTAGGCTCACCGCCCGAGGCAGCGGCAGCCCGGGCTGGTCTTTCAATTCAAATGGCCTTCTCCGGCCCCCGCGACACCCATGCGACAGCAGGGTGGCGCCGCCGGCGTCCCTCAAGCGACAATGGGCCTCTTGTTAGTCACTCAAAAGACAGACCATGGACGATCCGATTCTTACGATAGAGGAACGAGAGGCCATCAACAACGGCCGCTGGTTTTCATCCCTGTCCCCATCCCTGAGGCACGACATACTTCGATGCGCCTACGTCAAACGCTACAAAGACGGYGAACTCATCAGCGCCCGCGGCGACGCGCCGGAAGAATGGATATCCTGCGCGCGCGGTGCCATCCGGGTGAGTTCGACCTCGATTTCGGGCAAGCAGGTGACCCTGACCTACGTGGAGCCCGGCATCTGGGTCGGCGATGTGGCAATTTTCGACGGCGAGCGGCGCACCCACGATTCCTATGCGCATGGCGAGACAACGCTGCTGTGCGTCTCGCGTGCCGACCTGCGCAAGATATTGAGTCAGCACGTCGAGCTTTACGAGGCGCTGCTGCGCCTGCATGCCCGGCGCATACGGCAGCTCTTCGGCCTGGTGGAAGACCTCAACACCCTGCCCTTGCGTGCGCGGCTGGCCAAGCAGTTGCTTCACCTGGTACGCAGCTACGGCGTACCCAGCCTGGCAGACAGTGGCGAAGTGCGCATCGGCCTGCAACTGGCGCAAGAGGAGTTGGCCCAGCTGCTGGGCGCCTCGCGCCAGCGCGTCAACCAGGAACTCAAGTCCATGGAGCGGGAGGAAGCCATCCGCATCGAGCCGGGCGGCCTGGTGGTTCGCAATCGCCAGGCCCTGATGCGAATTTCTGAAGCTGAAGTCGACAAATAAATCAACAAGCAAACAAGCAAAAAATCAACACAGACAACACGTTCAAGCATGAGCAACTTCGATCACTTTGTCGGCACACGGGCTGTTTCAGGCGCGCAAGCTTTTGATGTCGCGGCCCTGACAAGCTACCTGGACCTGCACCTGTCCGGGTTCAAAGGCCCGCTCACGGTCGAGATCTTCAAGGGCGGCCAGTCCAACCCGACTTACAAGCTGATCACGCCCTCTGCCTCTTATGTGATGCGCGCCAAGCCCGGACCGGTGGCGAAGCTTCTGCCGTCCGCCCATGCGGTCGAGCGCGAGTTCAAGGTCATGCAAGGCTTGCAAGGCACCGACGTGCCGGTGCCCAAAATGTATTGCCTCTGTGAAGACGAGTCCGTGATAGGCCGCGCCTTCTACGTGATGGAATTTGTCGAGGGCCGCGTGCTCTGGGATCAGTCTCTTCCCGGCATGACCCACACCCAGCGCGGCGAGATTTACGACGAGATGAACCGCGTGATCGCTGCCCTGCACAAGGTGAAGTTTGCCGAGCGGGGCCTGGCCGACTACGGCAAGCCCGGCAATTACTTTGAGCGCCAGATTGGCCGCTGGAGCAAGCAGTACACCGCCTCCATCACCCAGCCCATTGCAGAAATGGACAGCCTGATGCAATGGCTGCCGGCCAACATCCCGGCCAGCGCGCGCGACGAAAGCCTGGTCTCCATCGTGCACGGCGACTTCCGGCTCGACAACCTGCTGTTCCACGCGACCGAGCCGCGCGTGCTGGCCGTGCTCGACTGGGAGCTTTCCACACTGGGACACCCGCTGGCCGACTTCAGCTACCACTGCATGGCCTGGCATATTCCACCGGGCGCTTTCCGCGGCATCGGCGGGCTGGATGTCGCCAGTCTGGGCATTCCCACCGAATCGGATTACATACGCCTTTACTGTGAGCGTACGGGCCTGGCCACACCCGAGGCACTCAAGGCCGACTGGAACTTCTACATGGCCTATAACCTGTTTCGCATTGCCGCCATCCTGCAGGGCATTGCCAAGCGCGTCGAGGCCGGTACGGCCTCCAGCGCGCAAGCCGTCAGCTCAGCCGCAGGGGCTCCGCTGCTCGCAAAAATGGCATGGGGCTTTGCGCTGAAAAGCCAGGGCTGATCCCGCTGCTGTCCTCATAACAACATCGCCCACATCCTTCTGGAGATTTCATGGACTTCAACTACACCCAAAAAGTACAGGAACTGCGGGCGCGCCTGCTCAAGTTCATGGACGAGCATGTCTATCCGAACGAGGCCCGGTTTTACCGCGAGATCGCAGAAAACCGCGCCAAGGGCAATGCCTGGATCCCGACCAAACTCGTTGAAGAGCTCAAACCCAAGGCGCGGTCAGCAGGGCTGTGGAACCTGTTTTTGCCGCATTCGCCGCGTGCGCCTGAGGGTCTGTCCAACCTCGAATACGCGCCGCTGTGCGAAATCATGGGCCGTGTGCCTTTTGCGGCCGAGGTCTTCAACTGCTCGGCACCCGACACCGGCAACATGGAAACCATTGCCCGCTACGGCTCGGAAGCCAATAAAGACCAGTGGCTGGACCCGTTGCTCAAGGGCGAGATCCGCTCGGCCTTCCTGATGACCGAACCCGAAGTCGCCTCGTCCGACGCCACCAACATCCAGTGCCGTATCGAGCGCGACGGCGACGACTACGTGCTCAACGGCCTCAAGTGGTGGTCATCCGGTGCGGGGGACCCGCGCTGCGCCATCTACATCGTCATGGGGAAAACCAACCCCGACGCAGGCCGCCACGAACAGCAATCCATGATCCTGGTGCCCGCCAACACGCCTGGCATTGAGGTAATCCGCCCGCTGTCCGTCTTCGGCTACGACGATGCCCCGCATGGCCACATGGAAGTGCGCCTGACCAATGTGCGCGTGCCCGCCGCCAATCTGATGCTCGGCGAAGGCCGCGGTTTTGAAATCGCCCAAGGCCGCCTGGGCCCCGGACGCATCCACCACTGCATGCGCAGCATCGGCATTGCCGAACGTGCGCTGGAGCTGATGTGCAAACGGCTCAATACCCGCGTCGCCTTCGGCAAGCCGATTGCCAGCCAGTCCGTCTGGCACGAGCGCATTGCCGAGGCCCGCTGCATGATTGAGCAGGCCCGCCTGCTCACCCTCAAGGCAGCCTACATGATGGATACGGTGGGCAACAAGGTTGCCAAGGCCGAGATCGCGATGATCAAAGTGGTCGCACCCAACATGGCCTGCCAGATCATCGACTGGGCCATCCAGGCCCACGGCGGCGGTGGCGTGTCGGACGACTTCCCGCTGGCCTACGCCTACGCCAGCCAGCGCACATTGCGGCTGGCCGACGGCCCGGACGAGGTGCATCGCGCTTCTCTGGCGAAGCTCGAGCTGGCCAAGCACTTGCTGATGCCCGGCGAAGTCGAGATGCCGATCACGCGTGGCGGCTGACGCGCCCCAGCTCGCTATCAAATCAATAGCTGCTCGCGCTCGCCCTGTATGGCTAGAGTGCGATTTTCGCCCTGAAAATGGCAAATGCGATCAGAGCGTGATGTCGTTGGACAGGCCCGCAATGGCCGATTCGCAGGCGCTCGTGAAAACCTGGGCTGCATGTTCCAGTGTCGGCATGTCGGCAGGGGTGTACTGCATGCGCAGGTAGGCCTTGCCGCGCAGAATCATCAGGATGAAAGGCACTTGCGCATCCGGTGCCGGCTCCGGCCAGTTCATCAGCAACTCCACCAGGTGAGTGTCCAGCCAGGCCTGTGCATGCACGCGCTGGTCTGCCATGACTGCATAGCGCTGCCAGAACGGCTTGGGCAGGCTTTCCCAGCCCACTTCCGAATACATGGCCAGCCAGCGCACCTCTTCCGGCATGCTCGGGTCTGCGGTGGTCTGCAGGGTGTCGGTATACGCCTGGTAAGCGCGTTTTTCGAGTGAATCCTTCAGGGCCCGGTTCATGACCAGCACCGTGACGTCGTCGTTGACCTTGATCTCGCCCCGCGCGCGGAGTTCTTCGCCGCGGATGTAGTCGCGCGAGGCCCGGCCACGTTCCATCTTCCAGGGCTTGCCGCTCACGGAACCTTTCAGGGCAAAGCCCTTGCCCTCCCCCAGGCCGGTATACGAAAAGCCGCGGGTGCCGGCCCACTCGGACACGGCATCGTCGGAGGCGCCGGCATCGCCCGCATCCCCCTTGCCTCCGACAAAGACTTTCTTTAACCGCTCAAACATGGTTTTTGCTTTTCTCTTAAAGTGCAGCAACCTCATGTTAGTCCAAGGAAGCGCCAATGATCAATGTTTACTCCTGGCCCACACCGAACGGCCACAAGGTCCACATCATGCTGGAAGAGTGCGGATTGCGGCTGGACCGGGACTGGCGGGCGATTCCCGTCAATATCGGCACCGGCGACCAGTTCAAGCCCGAATTTCTGGCCATCAGCCCGAACAACAAGATTCCTGCGCTGATCGATCCGGTGGGTCCCGACGGCAAGCCTATTTCGCTATTCGAATCCGGGGCCATCCTCCTGTACCTGGCCGCAAAAACAGGCCGATTTTTGCCAAAAAGCGACCGACTCAAATTTCAGGTGCTGCAGTGGCTGATGTTCCAGATGGGCGGCGTTGGCCCCATGATTGGACAGACCCACCATTTCCGGCAGTATGCGCCGGAGAAAATCGACTACGCCATCAACCGCTACACCAATGAAACGAAGCGGCTGTACGGTGTGATGGACAGGCGGCTTTCGGCGAACAAGTTCATCGCCTGCGATGAATACACCATCGC
>NZ_JBFUBD010000145.1:0-6630 GCF_056405935.1 Polaromonas sp. P1_E3 | reverse complement strand
GGATGTGGCCCAGCGTTGTCTCGTTGCGCAGATCGATCATGGAGGCCAGCGTGGTGCTCTTGCCGGCGCCGGTGGAACCAACCATCAGCAGCAGGCCGCGCTTTTCCATGATCAGGTCAGCCAGGATGGGCGGCACATTCAGGCTTTCCAGAGGCGGGATTTCGCTGGGGATGTAGCGGATCACTGCGGCGTAGGTGCTGCGCTGCTTGAATCCGCTGATACGGAAATTGCCCAGGCCGGCAATCGGCAGCGCCATGTTGAGCTCACCCATTTCCTCCATCTCTTCGATGCGCTCGGGCGGCAATACCTCGGCCAGCAAGTTGCGCGGCGCCTCCGGCGGCAGGATCTGCGCGTTGATCGGGATGGCCTGCCCGTTGATCTTGATCAGGGCGGGTGAATGGGCCGACAGGTAGACGTCAGACGCCTTCTTGTCCACCATCAAACGCAGGATTCTTTCCATCGTGCTCATAGTCCGCTCCCAGTCATTTCAATATGCAATCAAGCCAAAAGGCAGTGTTTAGTCACGGAGCAGGTCGTTCAGGCTGGTGGTGGAACGGGTTTTTGCGTCCACGCGCTTGACGATCACCGCGCAGTACATGCTGTACTTGCCGCCGGCCTTTGGCAGGTTACCCGACACCACGACTGAGCCCGCAGGAATGCGGCCATAGGTGACGGTGTCCGCTTCGCGGTCGTAAATCGGCGTGCTCTGGCCGATGTAGACGCCCATCGAGATCACCGAGTTTTCTTCGACGATCACGCCTTCGACGACTTCGGAGCGCGCGCCGATAAAGCAGTTGTCTTCAATGATGGTGGGGTTGGCCTGCAAAGGCTCCAGCACGCCGCCCAGGCCCACACCGCCGGAAAGGTGCACGTTGTTGCCGACCTGCGCGCAGCTGCCCACGGTGGCCCAGGTGTCGACCATGGTGCCTTCGCCAACCCAGGCGCCGATGTTGACGTAGCTGGGCATCAGGATCGCGCCCTTGGCGATAAAGCTGCCGCGGCGGGCTACGGCGGGCGGCACCACGCGCACGCCAGTAGCGCGCATTTCGGCTTCACTCAGGTGCGCAAACTTGGTCTTGACCTTGTCGAAAAAGCCCAGGTCGCCCGCGCGCATGAGCTCGTTGTCCTGCAGGCGAAAGCTCAGCAGCACGGCTTTCTTGATCCACTGGTGCGTCGTCCACACACCCACGCTTTCACGGGTGGCCACACGCAGCGAGCCATTGTTCAGCTGGGAGATCGTTTGCTCCACGGCCTCCAGGATGTCCTTGGGCGCCGATTTGGGCGACAGGCTGGCACGGTCTTCCCAGGCGGCGTCAATGGTTTGCTGGAGCGCTTGCAGGTTGGCTTGAGTCATGAGAATGGTTTTTCAGTGAGCTTTGGATTGGATGAACTGGACGATGCGCTCTGCGGCCTCCACGCATTCGGCGGTTTCTGCCACCAGCGCCATGCGGATTCTGCCGGCGCCGGGGTTGTGCCCCTGCGCATCGCGTGCCAGGTAACTGCCCGGCAACACCACGACATTGTAAAGAGCGAGCAGCTCGCGCGAGAACGCAGTGTCCGAGCCCTTGAAGACTTCGGGAATTGCGGCCCACAGGTAAAAGCCTGCGTCGGGCAGGGCGACGTCCATCACGGCCGAAAGCATTGGGGTGACTTTGGCGAATTTTTCGCGGTACATGGCGCGGTTGTCCACCACGTGCTGCTCGTCGTTCCAGGCGGCAATGCTGGCCGCCTGCACGATGGGACTCATGGCGCTGCCGTGGTAGGTGCGGTAGAGCAAAAACGGCTTGATCAGCGCGGCATCACCGGCCACAAAGCCGCTGCGCAGGCCCGGCACATTGCTGCGCTTGGAGAGGCTGGTCAGGGAAATCAGGTTTTTGAAGTCATGCCGGCCCAGTTGCGAGGCCGCCTGCAGGCCGCCCAGGGGTGCTTCGTCGCGGAAATAGATCTCGCTGTAGCACTCGTCGGAGGCGATCACAAAGCCATAGCGGTCGCTGAGTTCGAACAGCAGCTTCCATTCGGCAAGCGACATCACCGCGCCAGTAGGGTTGCCTGGCGAGCAGACAAACACCAGCTGGGTCTTGGTCCAGACGGCTTCGGGCACGCTGGCCCAGTTCACTGCGAAATTGCGTGCCGGGTCGCTGGGGGCAAACCATGTCTGGGTGCCTGCCAGCAGGGCCGCCCCCTCGTAGATTTGATAGAAAGGATTGGGGCAAATCACGGTAGCGCCCGGCTTGCCGGCATCCAGCACGGTTTGYGCCAGTGAAAATAGCGCCTCACGCGAGCCGTTGACTGGCAGGACTTGTGTGGCCGGGTCCAGTTTCAAGCCGTAGCGGCGGGCCATCCAGTCGGTCATGGCCTGGCGCAGCTTCGGCTCGCCCAGGGTGCCGGGGTAACTGGCCAGGCCGCCCAGACTGGCTGTCAGCGCATCCTTGATGAGCTGGGGCGTGRCATGGCGGGGTTCGCCAATGCCCAGGCTGATGGGTTTGTAGGCCGGATTGGGGGCGATATCGGCGTGCAGCTGGCGCAACCGCTCAAAAGGATAGGGCTGCAGGCGTGAAAGCAGGGGATTCATACCCGGATTATCCAGCCTCGCCCCGATGCCCCGCCGCCGGTTCTGGCAAGGGCTGGCGGGACCTTACCCGATTGCTATTGAATTAATAGCTGCTAGCGCTCGTCCCCATTGGGCTGGAGGCCGATTTGATATAAATTTTTGGGCTCTCCTGCTATTTGGCGTCCACTGGTGCCGCAACGCATCCGAAAACTCAGGCGGGCGGGGCATCGCCGTCCGAAGCAAAGTGTTTCACGCGAGGGGCCGTCAAGGGCCTTTTTCCCGGCAAAATCGCTGTCCCGCTCGGGTAACATGGCGGACCGTGCGCTACTGAAAGTGGTACACGCCGTGTGTCAGTGTTTTGCCGTAAAACGCTATAAAAATCAATGAGTTAGGTTTTAATTCCCTGGCTCAGGCTCAAAAAAACAGGGACTGCCGTGCGTCTCAATTCGATCAAGCTATCTGGTTTCAAGTCATTTGCAGAGCCCACCAATTTTGTACTGCCGGGCCAACTGGTCGGTGTGGTGGGCCCCAACGGTTGCGGCAAGTCCAACATCATGGACGCGGTGCGCTGGGTGCTGGGTGAGAGCAAGGCGTCCGAGTTGCGCGGCGAGTCCATGCAGGACGTCATCTTCAACGGCACCACCACGCGCAAACCCGCCAGCCGCTCCAGCGTGGAACTGGTCTTTGACAACGCAGACCACCGCGCCGGCGGCCAATGGGGCCAGTTTGTCGAGATCGCCGTCAAGCGCGTGCTGACGCGCGACGGCACTTCCAGCTACTACATCAACAACCAGCCCGTGCGCCGCCGCGACGTGCAGGACGTATTCCTGGGCACCGGCCTCGGCCCGCGCGCCTACGCCATCATCGGCCAGGGCACCATCAGCCGCATCATCGAGTCCAAGCCCGAAGAGCTGCGCCTTTTCCTCGAAGAAGCCGCCGGTGTTTCCAAATACAAAGAGCGCCGCCGCGAGACGGCCAACCGCCTGTCGGACACCCGTGAAAACCTGACCCGTGTCGAAGACATCCTGCGCGAACTCAACGCCAACCTGGACCGGCTCGAAAAGCAGGCCGAGGTGGCCATGCGCTACAACACGCTGCATGCCGACGCCAGCCTGAAGCAGCACCAGCTGTGGTTCCTCAAGCGCGCCGAAAGCGAAGCCGACCAGTCCAAGGTCAAGGCTGACGCCGAGAAAGCCGTGAACGACCTGGAAAGCCGCGTGGCCGACCTCCGCCACATCGAGGCCGACCTCGAAACCATCCGCCAGGCGCACTATTCGGCCGGCGACCAGGTCAACCAGGCCCAGGGCAAGCTGTACGAGGCCAGCGCAGAGGTCGGCCGCCTGGAGGCCGAAATCCGCTTTGTGGTTGACGGCCGGCAGCGCGTCGAACAACGCCTGGCCCAGCTGAAAGAGCAAACCGCCCAGTGGGCCACGCGCAAGGAAGATGCCGCCGTCGAGACGGAAAACCTGGCCGCGCAAGCCATTGAAGCCGAAGAAAAAGCCGAGCTGCTGGCTGCGCAGACCGAAGAGCACCTGACGCAGTTGCCCGCTCTCGAGGATGCCCTGCGCCAGGCCCAGGCCAAAGCCAACGAACAGCGCGCCAGCGTCGGCCAGGTGCAGCAGCAAATCCAGGTGCTGGCCGCCGACCAGCGCAACATCGAAGAGCAGTCGCGCACGCTGAACCTGCGGCTGGAAAAACTCACCGCAGACCGCAATGCGCTTAACGCCCCTGACGAAGCCCGTCTGGCCAACCTCAACACACAGTTCGCTGCCGCGCAAGAGGCCCAGGCCGAAGCCGAAGCCCGCCTGCACGAGCTGACCGAGAGCGTTCCGCAGCTTGATGAAGAGCGCCGCACGCTGCAGCATACTGTCAACACCGAATCCGCCAAACGTGCCGACCTGTCGGCGCGCATGGAAGCGCTCAAGGCGCTTCAGGAAAAGGTCAAGACCGACGGGAAGCTCAAGCCCTGGCTGGCCAAGCATGGCCTCGATGGCCTTCAAGGCTTGTGGAGCCGCATCCACATTGAACAGGGCTGGGAAAACGCGCTGGAAGCCGCACTGCGCGAGCGGCTGGGTGCGTTGGAAGTCAGCCGGCTCGACATGGTGCGCGGCTTTGCGGGCACCGATGGACGCGACACGCCGCCTGCCAAGCTCTCGTTTTATTCGCCACCCAGCGCCGCCGCGCCTGCACGCGCCAATGCCTCGATCAACCTCAAGCCGCTGACCGAACTGCTGCGCCTGAACGACGCCGGTCAGTCGGCATTGCTGGGGGACTGGCTGCAGGGCTGCTACACGGCGCAAAGCCTGGACGATGCCCTGGCCGCGCGCGACAAACTGCAAGCCGGTGAAGTGATTTACGTGCAGAGCGGCCACGCCGTCACGCACCACAGCGTGAGCTTTTACGCGCAGGATTCCGAGCAGGCCGGCTTGTTGGCCCGCGCCCAGGAAATCGAAAACCTCGACAAGCAGCTCAAGGCCCAGGCCTTGATCAGCGAAGAAGCCCGCTCTGCATTGATCCGCGCTGAAGCCGCCTATGCCGATGCCGCCCAGCGCCTGGCCACTGCCCGCCGTGAAAGCGCCGAAGGCCAAAGCCGCACCCATGAGTTGCAGGTCGAAGTGCTGCGCCTGACGCAATTGGCCGAGCAGACCCGCGCGCGCAGCGAACAGATCCAGGCCGACATGGCTGAGATCGAAGCGCAGCTCGGCGAGCTGCAAGAGCGCAAGGTCACGGCAGAAGGCCGCTTTGAAGAGCTCGACATGCAACTGGCCGACAGCCAGGAGCGCCATGCACAGCTTGATGACCGGGTGATCGAAACCGAGCGAAAACTGGGTGAATCACGCGAGCAGCAGCGCACCCTGGAACGCCAGGCGCAGGAAGCCGCGTTTGCGTTGCGCAGCCTGGCGTCCCGCCGTGAAGAGCTGACCCGTTCCATCGACATCGCGGCCCAGCAGGCCAGCTCTATCGCCAGCGAAGAAGCGCAAGCCCGCGAAGAACTCACGCGCCTGACAGACGCCGCGGCACAAGCCGGCCTGCAGAGCGCGCTGAGCGTGAAGCTGGAACGCGAAACCGACCTGGGCGCCAAGCGCAGCCAGTACGACGACCTGACCAACAAGCTGCGCGCCAGCGACGAACGGCGCCTGCAGCTGGAGCGCGAGCTGGACCCGCTGCGCCAGCGCATCACCGAGTTCCAGCTGAAAGAGCAGGCGGCTCGCCTGGGCTTTGAACAATATGCGCAATTGCTTGCCGATGCACAGGCCGACCTGGCTGCGGTGGAGGCATCCATCCAGTCAGGCAACGTGCGCCTGACCGGCCTGCAAGGCGAGATCGACCGCATCAACCGCGAAATCCAGTCGCTGGGCGCCGTCAACCTGGCCGCGCTGGACGAGTTGAGCACGGCGCGCGAACGCAAGCAGTTCCTAGACGCGCAGTCTGCCGACCTGAACGAAGCCATGACCACGCTGGAAGATGCGATCAAGAAGATCGACATCGAAACGCGCGACCTGCTTTCCAGCACCTTCGACACCGTCAACGGCCATTTCGGCCGCATGTTCCCTGAGCTCTTCGGCGGCGGCAACGCCAAACTCATGATGACGGGCGAGGAAATCCTCGACGCCGGCGTGCAGGTGATCGCCCAGCCGCCCGGCAAGAAAAACCAGACCATCCACCTGCTGTCGGGCGGCGAAAAAGCGCTCACAGCCATCGCGCTGGTGTTTGCCATCTTCCAGCTCAACCCCGCACCGTTCTGTTTGCTGGATGAGGTCGACGCGCCGCTGGATGACGCCAACACCGAGCGGTACGCCAAGCTGGTGAAGTCCATGAGCAAGGAAACGCAGTTCCTSTTCATCAGCCACAACAAGATCGCSATGGAAATGGCCGAGCARCTGATCGGYGTGACCATGCAGGAGCAGGGCGTTTCGCGCATCGTGGCGGTGGACATGGAAGCCGCCATCGGTTTCGCTGAGGCAGCATGAACGCCGGGGTTTTATGCCAGCAGGGGCCGCGGAACCGGCTTTGCCGGGCCGCAGGCGCAGCGGCCCCCTGGGGGGGCAGCGTACTACGCGAAGCGAGAAGCGTGGGGG
>NZ_JBFUBD010000144.1:0-6693 GCF_056405935.1 Polaromonas sp. P1_E3 | reverse complement strand
CTGCAAAAGCGAAGGCGATCCGCCGCACTCGGTGGAAGATGCTGCCGGCTTCATCGTCGCGCTGCTTGATGCGGCCGGCATCAAAACCGCTGCGCTCGCAGGCCACAGCTTTGGCTCCCTCACAGCGCTGCATGCGGCGTCCACTGCACCGCAAAAGGTGACGCACCTGGCGCTGCTGGGAACCGCCGCACCCATGAAGGTGTCCCCCGCGCTGCTGGACAGCGCATTGAACCAGCCGATGAAGGCCATCGACATGGTGAACACCTTCTCGCACTCCATGCTGGCGCCACCGCCTTCGTCGCTGGGCCCGGGCACATGGCTGTATGGCGGATCGAAGGCGCTGATGAAACGGGTGCTGGCCAGCAACACCAAAGTCAACCTGTTCCACCGCGGTTTCAAGGCCTGCGACGACTACACCGGCGGCGAAGCGGCCATCGAAAAAGTGCCATGCCCGGTACTGTTCATCCTGGGCAGGAACGACTCCATGACCTTACCCAAAATGGCGGCGCCGCTGCAGGCCAAAGCCAAAAATGGCAAGACAGTGATGCTGCAGGCCGGCCACCAGATGATGACCGAGGCGCCCGAAGGGGTCTTGTTTGCGCTGAAGGACTTCATCCAGCCATGAGCGTGCTGACGGCCACGCCGGCGATGACGCAACAGCGTGCGCGGGAAATCGCCGCCAGCTTCGACCTGCGCGCCCTGCCGCCGGACTTTTATGCCAACCCTTATCCGGTCTATGCGCTGCTGCGTGAAACCGAGCCTGTCAAACGCATGCCGGACGGCTCCTGGTTCCTCACACGTCACGCCGACCTGGTGACCGTGTACCGCGACGCGCAAACTTTCAGCTCAGACAAGAAGGTGGAGTTTGAGCCCAGGTACGGCGCAGCCTCGGCCCTTTTTGAGCACCACACCAACAGCCTGGTGTTCAATGACCCGCCGCTGCATACGCGTGTTCGCAAGCTGATCATGGGCGCCCTCACCCGGCGCGCCATTGCCGGCATGGAGCCCGGGCTCATCACGCTGGTCGATGGCCTGCTGGACGCCATCGAGCGCCGCGGCGGCGGTGATCTGATCGAGGATTACGCGTCGGCGATCCCGGTGGAGATCATCGGCAACCTGCTGGGTGTGCCGCATGCCGACCGGGCGCCGCTGCGCGGCTGGTCACTGGCCATACTCGGGGCGCTGGAGCCCAAATTGACGCCCGAACAGGAGGCCCTGGGCAACAGCAGCGTGCGGGATTTCACCCGCTACCTCAAGGACCTGGTGGCCGACCGGCGCAAACACCCGGGCGACCCGGAACACGATGTACTGACACGGCTGATCGGTGAAGAAGCATCGGGTGAAAGACTCAGCGAAATCGAGCTGCTGCAAAACTGCGTGTTTATCCTCAACGCCGGCCACGAAACGACGACCAACCTGATCGGCAACGCGCTGGTGCTGCTACAGGAATGGCCGCTGGCAAAGCAGCAGCTGCTATCAAAACTGGAGCTGCTTGCGCTCATGGATAAAGGGCTTCAAGCCGATTTGGTGGAGTTGACCACTGAAATCGACGAATTCCTTCGTTTCGAGTCGTCCAACCAGCTGGGAAACAGGCGTGCACTCAAGGCCTGCCACGTGGGCGGCGTGGATTTGCCCGAAGGCGCGTTGCTGACGCTGTGCATTGGCGCCGCAAACCGAGACCCGGCGCAGTTTTCCAACCCGGAACATCTGGACCTTGCACGGCAGGACAACCGCCACCTGGCCTTCGGTTTCGGCATTCACCAGTGCGCCGGGCTCAGCCTGGCGCGGCTTGAGGGCCGCATAGCGATCAGCCGCTTTCTGCGGCGCTTTCCGCACTATCGGCTAACCACCAGCCCCACACGCGGCGGCCGCGCGCGTTTCAGGGGTTTTCTGAAAGCACCGTTTTCAATCACTGCGGCCTGACGGTCGTTGCGTGGCCACGCGGTGCGCTGGCGCCGCCTCCAGGGCGTGCAACAGCGCCAGGGCTGATGGCAAATGGGGCGCTGCGCTGATACCGGTGTGCTTCATCGAGTCCAGCAGACGGGTAAGGGTTTGCGCATGCGGCGTCAGGGGGCCGAAGAACCGCGTGCCGGCCGCATCTGCGATCAGCAATGTGGGAAAGGTCTCCACTTCCAGGTCTCCAACCAGTTCGGCTTCGTCTTCAATGTCCAGCCAGACAAACCGGCTTTCCGGATAGCGCAGGGCCAGTTCCGCGAAGACGACGGCGTAGTCGCGGCAAAGCCCGCACCAGTCTGCGCAAAGACAAATCACCCAGAGCGCGGCGGGCGGCACCACAACAGATTCGCGATGGGGAGTTTCTGGAAGCAAAGCGGGTGGCATGCAGGTGAATGCACGCATAAAAATRCGAAGGCCGGATGGCCATGCATTGACTATTATGGCCAGCGCCGCAAAATAAGGAGCGCTGCTGGCCATCCGGCAGAGGAGACAAAACCATGAATGCCATCAACCCCGATGCGGGGCCAGCAGACGTCACGCCACCCGTTGATCCGCGCAGCTTCGATTCATTCGAAAGTTTTTACCCGTTCTATCTTGGCGAGCACCGCAACGCAACCTGCCGCCGCCTGCATTTCACGGGCTCCACCCTTACGCTGCTGTGCCTGGCGGCATTGCTGATCACCCGTAATCCGTGGTGGTTGCTGGCCGGCCTGCTGTGCGGGTATGGCTTCGCATGGGTCGGGCATTTTGTGTTCGAGAAAAACAGGCCTGCTTCATTCAAGCGGCCGCTTTACAGCTTCATGGGGGACTGGGTCATGTACCGCGACATGTGGGTTCAGGCCCTGCGGCGCGTGCGCGGCGCCTGAGCCCACACCAGCGCGGCATCAGGACTCCAGCGACTGCAGGGGGGTGGTTTTCAGGGCCTTCAGGCACGCCGCACCTGCCTGCAGGGCCGCTTCATGCGTGGGGTATGGGTGATCAGAGCCCTCGATACGCAGGTCTGCCGTGTGTTCTTCAGCCGACAACTGCGTGACCACCCAGTAAAAAGGCCTGCTGACGGCTCTTTCACCCGTACCGCAAGCGGTCCGGGTGCAGGAGGAACAGCGGCACTCATAAGGACCGCCCGAGTTCGTTGCTCACGTCTTTGGCGGCGGGCCCCACTTCGGCCACGGCAACCCGCAACTCCAGCTCACTGCAATCGAGGGCGCTAACCCAGTATTTGAGGGAAGCTTCCTCGTTGATATTGATGGGCTCGTTTTGCAGGGCCGGGTCGGCAATCAGGTTCGATGGTGATGTCACGATTTTCTCCAGCAGTTTGAATTGAAGGAATTTCAGCAGATGGAGAGAATCGTCGCGTAAGCACCGGGACGGTCTTGTAAGCATTTCTCCCGCTCCCCTGAAGGCGTGACGGGCGAAAATTTGTGCGGTGCACCAAAAAATCCTTACAAGGCTTACGCCGCTTTCACGGTTTTTGCAGGTTCAGGCAATTCCGGCGTTTCAAGTGCTTACGCAGCCTTTCAGGCCTGTTTAGGAGGATTGGCCGAAGCGGAGTCCGACCGCCTGGAGGATGGGTTGCCTGCCGCGTTTTTGCTGGCATACGATTTATAAAGTTTGGCGGCCAAACCGGAGGTCAAGGCCAGGACAAGCAGTTTTTTCAGCATGGAAGTCTCCTGAGGTTGGTGGAAATGGCATGGCGGACCATGCCAGCAAAAGGCCAACGGGCCAACGGCCGCAAAGCAGCCATTGATCAAATCGTAGGAACACTGAAATGGCGCAGATGTGCGCCTGCACCGCCGCAGGCTGTGCGGTATTTCTTACCCCGGGATAGCGGCGGCGTAACGCATCAAAGACCTGTTTCGCCGTCTACCCGAATGCCCAATTGCTTGACCTTGACGCGCTGCTCCACAGCCTGACTCCACATTTCGAAGTCTTCGTTGGTGGGTGCCGGCCCCTGGCCCGTCTGGTAGGCCCACATTTTGGCCGTCAGTTCGTCATAGATCCGTCGGGCTTCCTGGTGCGCCTGCCGTTCATGGGCAATGGCGCCATCCAATTTTTGCCTGGCTGGTGTTTTCGATGGCATGGTCAATGCGTGAAAAAATCAAAAACCCAATTTTGTTACAGCCAGCCGGAAGCGACAAATATCCCCAAAAATCGACTGGGCTTTTAGGCCAAACGGGCTATTGCCGTTGACAGCCGTTCAGGGTTAGAGAGCGTCCCGCAGCCGTATGGCGGGCCAGCGCGCCTTTTCCCACAAACCCTGGACCGCTTCAGCTTTGTCCAGCAGCAGCAGCTGTATGAGGGGTTCCAGAGGCGTGGTATCAGGATCTGCCAGCAACAGGTAGCGGGCTTCCGCCTCCCCTTCCGCTTCATTGAGCTGGCCTATCCAGTCCAGCGTTACCAGCGTTTCCAGTACCGGCTCCAGTTGCAACCCGTCCACCTGCAGCAGTTCAGCCAGCTGCGAAGCACTGACGCCCCTGCGCGGGCTGGCAAGCGCCCGGTGCAATTGCTGGAGCACTTCAACGGCCAGCTGAAAATACCAGCCATGGGCACTGCCGCGACGGGCCACCCCGGCCAGCAGGCTGGGCAGGTAGGCGGCGATGACCGCTCCCATCAGCACGATGATCCAGGACACATAAATCCATACCAGCAGGATAGGCAGGGTCGCAAAGGCACCGTACACCAGGGAATAAGTCGGCACTGCGCCCAGGTAAAGACTCAGGGCACGCTTGGCCACCTCAATGCCCGCGGCCACAAAAAGGCCGCCTACCCATGCATGCGACCACTTCACATAGGTGTTGGGCACATAGCGGTACATCGCCGCCATACCGCCAGCCACCAGGAAAAACTGAAGGACGCTGAGCAGGAAACGCAGGCTGACCGGCAAGGCGCCCACCAGGCCGCCCGAGGCGGACAGCACATAAGACGTGACAGCAAGGCTGGCCGCCAGCAACAGTGGCCCAAGGGTGATGGCAGCCCAGTAAATCAGCACGCGCTGCGTGAGTGGCCGAGCCTTCCTGACGCGCCAGATGCCGTTGAGCGTGCGATCGATCGTCAAAATAAGCGCGATGGCGGTGACCAGCAGCACAGCCAGGCCGGCGATGCCCAGTTTGTTGGCCTGGCGGCTGAACTGCGTCAGGTAACCCAGCACCTGGCGGGCGATGTTGTCGGGGATCAGGCTCTGGATCAGCCAGGCCTGAAGGGCGCCCTGCAACTTCGAAAACATCGGAAAGGCCGTGAAGATGGCCAGCGCGACGGTAAAAAAGGGCACCAGCGCAATTGACGTGGTGAAGGTCAGGCTGCTGGCGGTCAGGCCCATGTGGTCTTCCCGGAAACGGTCGCGCAGCGTGAGCGCGGTGCCGCGCCACGGAAAGCGCGACAGATCGCTCAACAGGTCCTCCAGATATTGTCGAAATTTCATCCCCGGTATCATGCCACTGACCTTGAACCTGTTGACGGTACAGCGGGTTCCCATGACCATGAACAAAACAACGCAAATTGACATCACCCGCCGGCTCGCGCTGGCCAGCCTGCTGGGCCTCATCGTGCTGGGACTGGCCTGGGAAATGTGGCTGGCGCCGATACGCCCAGGCGGCTCGCTGCTGGCGCTCAAGGTCTTGCCGCTGTGCATTCCGCTGGCCGGCATCATGAAAAACCGCATGTACACCTACCGCTGGGTGAGCCTCCTGGTGTGGCTGTACTTCACCGAGGGCGCAGTGCGGGCCTGGAGCGACCGCGCACCCGGCAACTACCTGGCCTTCATCGAGGTGCTGCTGTGCCTCCTGCTCTTTGCCGCCTGCGCGCTGCATGTGCGTGTGCGCCTGAAAAACGCCCAGCCCCCAGCGACCCCATCAACCCCTTAACTCGAGCCGAACACGTGAGCACGTACACCCAACTGATTGAATCCCTGCGCGAGATCGTCGGCGCAGCCAACGTCCTGACCGACGGCGACCTCACCCCCTGGGTGCAGGATTGGCGCAAGCGCGAAACCGGCAAGGCCCTGGCCGTCGTGCGTCCGGGTTCCACGCCTGAAGTCGCGGCTGTGGTGAAAGCCTGCGCGGCGGCCCGCGTAAGCATCGTGCCGCAAGGCGGCAATACCGGTATGGTGGTGGGGTCGACACCCGACGACTCCGGCACACAGGTCGTGCTGAGCCTGACACGCATGAACAAGGTGCGCACGCTGGATGCCGGCAACCTGACCATCACGGTCGATGCCGGTTGTGTACTGCAAAACCTGCAGGAAGCCTGCGAAAAAGCGGGCTTCCTGTTTCCCCTGAGCCTGGCCTCTGAAGGCAGCTGCACCATTGGCGGGAACCTCGGTACCAACGCAGGTGGCACTCAGGTCGTGCGTTACGGCAATACGCGCGATCTCTGCCTGGGCCTGGAAGTTGTGAACGCACAGGGCGAAATCTGGGATGGCCTGTCTGGCCTGCGAAAAGACAACACCGGCTACGACCTGCGCCACCTGTTCATCGGCAGTGAAGGCACGCTGGGCGTGATCACCGGCGCCGTCATGAAGCTGTATCCCATGCCCAAATCCCAACTCACCGCCTTTGCCGCTGTGCCATCACTTGAGGCCGCCGTGCAGTTGCTGGGCCTGGCGCATGAGCACCTGGGCTCGGGCCTGACCGGTTTTGAGGTCATGGGCCAGTTCGCCCTTGGGCTGGTGGCCAAACACTTCCCGCAACAGCGCGTACCTTTTTGGCAGGAGCACGCCTGGTGCGTGGTGCTGGAGAACTC
>NZ_JBFUBD010000143.1:0-6695 GCF_056405935.1 Polaromonas sp. P1_E3 | reverse complement strand
GGTGTATTCCGTGCAGGAACTGCACGCCCAGCTGGCCTGAAGGCCTGTAAACCGGGTTTTTTCCGGATTTCGGCAGGCCCGATTTGCATTAAACTTGTTTCATTGAAATTTTGGATTCAAGCGCCGCCGCCAGGTGACTGGTGGCGGTTTCGCTTTTGAGAGGAGCAAAAACATGGCTACCATCCCCATTACCAAGCGCGGCGCCGAAAGCCTCAAGGCCGAGCTGCACCAGCTCAAGACCGTGGACCGCCCCTGGGTCATCAATTCGATTTCCGAAGCGCGTGCCCAGGGCGACCTGAGCGAAAACGCCGAATACGACGCCGCCAAGGACCGCCAGGGCTTTATCGAAGGCCGCATCCAGGAAATCGAGGGCAAACTCTCCGCCGCCCAGATCATCGATCCGTCCGAACTGGACGCGGGCGGCAAAGTCGTCTTCGGTTCCACCATTGAACTGGAAGATGAAGAAACCGGCGACAAGGTGACCTATCAGATCGTCGGTGAAGACGAGGCCGACATCAAGCTGGGTCGGGTCAACATCAGTTCCCCCATTGCGCGTGCCTTGATCGGCAAGGATGAGGGCGATACCGCTGAAGTCCAGGCGCCGGGCGGTATCAAGCGCTATGAAATCATTTCCGTGATGTATATATGAGCGCCCACGGTCGCTCACTGCGTGTAGCCTGCGGCATCTTCCTGTCCCTTTCATCACGAGAGGGACCGCTGCGCCTGCGGCCCGGCAAAGCCGGTTCCGCGGCCCCTGCTGGTATTCGATGACTGCTTGGCCTTCCGTTGCCTAAATGTTCAAACAGCGCTTCAACGTGATGGTGGCGGCCCTCTGGTGGGGGAGCCTGACCACCTTGGGATTCGTCGTCGTTCCGATGTTGTTTGCCAATCTGGCAACACCCGCTGCGGCTGGAGCTATGGCTGCCAAGCTCTTTACCGCGCAGACCTGGCTCAGCACCGGCTGCGCCATGCTGCTTCTGCTGGTTTTGAATAAAAAAGACGATGCATCCCTTGCGCAACAAGCGCAAGCCACTATGAAATTTATAGTGGCTGGCTTATTGCTGGCCTTGCTGGTTGAGTTTGGCATTGCGCCACGCATCGTCAGCGCGCGTGCAGACGGCGGCAGCCTCAAGCTCTGGCATGGCTTGGGTACGGCACTGTATGTCGTGCAGTGGATATGCGCCGGGATGGCCCTCTGGCGCCTTGCAGGGCCTGCATCTCAGGCCGTACAGCCTCTCGCAGATTAACCGGCGCTCAGATACGCTCGGCTGCTTCGAGCGTATTGACCAACAGCATGGTGATCGTCATGGGGCCAACACCGCCGGGCACCGGCGTGATGTAGCCCGCCACTTCCTTCACCCCGTCAAAATCCACGTCGCCGCAGAGCTTGCCTTCGTCGTTGCGGTTCATGCCCACATCGATGACGACGGCGCCCGGCTTGACCATGTCGGCCGTCAACACGTTGCGCTTGCCGACAGCCGCCACGACCACGTCGGCCTGCAGCGTCATGGCCTTGAGATCTTTGGTTGCGCTGTGGCAGATGGTGACGGTGGCATTTTTTTGCAGCAGCATCAGCGCCATGGGCTTGCCGACGATGTTGCTGCGGCCAATGACCACGGCATGCTTGCCTTTGAGGTCGTAGCCAATGCTCTCAAGCATCTTCATGCAGCCGTAAGGTGTGCAAGGCCAGAAGCCCGGCTGTCCGACCATCAGCGCACCGGCGCTGGCGACGTGAAATCCATCGACATCCTTGGCTGGCGAGATCGATTCGATGACTTTTTGCGCATCGATATGCCCAGGCAAGGGCAGTTGAACCAGGATCCCGTGGATGGCTGGATCTTTGTTCAGCGCGTCCACCCGCGCCAGCAGGTCGGCTTCGCTCAGGGTGGCGGGGTATTGCTCAAGCACCGAATGCAGGCCGTTGTCCTGGCAGGCCTTGACCTTGTTGCGTACATAGACCTGGCTCGCCGGGTTTTCACCCACCAGCACCACGGCCAGACCTGGTGTGACACCGCGCGCGCGCAGGGCGGAAGCGCGTTGAGCGACTTCGGCACGCAGTTGTTTGGAGAGGGCGTTTCCGTCGATCAGCTGGGCAGTCATTTTTTATCGATTTTGAAGTAAAAACGCCCGCAAATCCAATCATCACGGGCGCAAGCAGCTATCAAAAAGATAGCGGATGGTGAGGTCAGCCTTTGGGTGCGTTGGATCCAAGGGCTATCTTGAGCAGGTCGGCCACGGTGTTGGCGTTGAGCTTTTCCATGATGTTGGCGCGGTGCGCCTCCACCGTCTTGATGCTGATGCCCAGATCGTCGGCAATTTGCTTGTTGAGGCGGCCCGCAACGATGCGTTCAAGGACCTGGGCTTCGCGCGAGGTCAGCTTGGCGAGCAGGGCGTCGCGGCTGGCAGATTGCTGGTAATCGCTGAAGGCTTCCTTGGCCTGCTCCAGCATGCGCTCGACCAGGTTGACCAGGGCTTCTTCCTGGAAAGGCTTCTGGATGAAATCCATGGCGCCTTTTTTCATGGTGTTGACCGCCATGGGTACGTCGCCGTGGCCGGTGATGAACACGATGGGGAGCGGTGACTTGCGTTCGACCAGGCGGTCCTGCAATTCGAGGCCAGTCATGCCGCCCATGCGGATGTCGACGATCAGGCACGCGACCTCACGCGGGTCATAGCGGGAAAGAAAGGTTTCGGCCGAGTCGTAGCAGCGGACGCGGTAGTCCTTGCCTTCGAGCAGCCACTGCAGGGAGTCGCGCACGCCCTCGTCATCATCAACGACGTAGACGGTACCTTTTTTGGGAATCAAGCTCATGCCAAACTTTCTTTCGTGAACTTCTCGAAAAGACGGTTCCTGAAGGGGGCCTTCAATGAACGCCGGTGTCCTTGGTCGCTATGGTATCGCCAGCAGGCGCTACGGGCGCCAGCAAGGGCGTCACRGGGATCCAGAAGGTAAACCGGCACCCCACCACTTCGTCCCCATTGTAGAGGTTCTGGGCTTCCATTCTTCCCTGGTGGGACTCGACAATGCTGCGGCAGAGCTTGAGGCCAATGCCCATGCCTTCGGCCTTGGTCGAATAGAAAGCTTCATACAGCCGGCCCATGACTTCAGGCGACAGGCCGCGTCCCGTGTCGAGCACTGAAAACTCCACCACGGCCTGGTCTTCAATCTGCTTGGGCACCACGCGCAATTCGACGCTGCGCCGCGCCGTCGGCAAATGGGCCTGCTCAATCGACTCCGCCGCGTTTTTCATGAGGTTGATGAGCACCTGCTCGATCAGGATGGGGTCCACCATGATGTCAGGCAGGCGGGCTGCGATGTAGTGGCTCAGGCGGACGTGATGGCGGCGCAGCTCGATGTCGGCCAGCTCCATCGCGTTGCTCACGATGGTGGCCACATCGGCGGAACTGCGGTTGGGCTCGCTGCGTTTGACGAAGGACCGTATGCGCTGGATGATCTGCCCGGCGCGGTGCGCCTGTTTGGCGGTTTTCTCCAGCGCCACCAGCAGGTCTTCGTTGCTGATTTGCTGGCCCTTGATGCGCGACACCATGCCGTTGCAGTAATTGTTGATGGCTGTCAGTGGCTGGTTGAGCTCGTGCGCCACGCTGGAGGCCATCTCACCCATGGTGATCAGCCGGCTGGCAGTCTGGGCCCGCTCATTTTGCTGGGCTGCCTGCTCCTCGGCATGGCGCCGCGGCGTGATGTCAGTGGCAATCACCATCTGGGCCAGACGGCCGTCTACCCACGTGAGATACCGTGAGCGAACCTCCAGCCATTTGCTGAGTTCGGGCACAAAAATCTCGGCGTTTTCTGTCTGCGCCGCCGTCAGCGTATCGGTCGGCAGGCCCGCCRGGCCATCGACCGCATCCAGCGCATCTTCGGTGGGTACGGCTGAGGGTACGCCGGCCTGCGCGATCAGGTTCAGGTGGCCGGAGACCTCACCGCCGAACCACGAGCGGTACAGCTTGTTGGCAAACAGCAGTTCTTCACTGCCCAGCGGCGCCACGGACACCGCTGCGTCCAGGCCTTCCAGTACCGTGGTGAAACGTTCGTAAGAAGCTGTGAGCTCTTCCCGGATGCGCTTGGGCTCGGTGATGTCCGTCATGGACGTCATCCAGCCGGTTTGCTGGCCGCGCGGATCAATCAGCGGCGACACATACATGCGGGCGTCGAAAATCTGGCCGTTCTTGCGCTTGACGCGAACCTCAAAACCACCGGGCGGTGTGCGGCCGTGCAGCTCATCGTCCAGCCGCTGCATCAGGGTTTCGATCTCGCCCTCCGGCCAATGCGGGAAGGGCGGTGTGCGGCCCACCAAGTCGCCTTCAGTGAGGCCCGTCATCTGGCAAAACGCGGGGTTCACATAGGTGATGCGGCCCTGCAGGTCCAGCGCGCGCATGCCGGTCAGCATGGAGTTCTCCATCGCGCGGCGAAAGTTGGTTTCAGAAATCAAGGCTTGCTGCGCCTGCACGCGACGGCGCGTATGGCGCCAGGTGCCCAGCAGCATCCACACCGTCAGCGCGCTGAGGGCACTGACCAGCCAGAAGAAGCCGCTGCCCACAACGCCCAGTGAGGCCCGATAGCCTTCCGCGCGGATAAGCAGGCCGTTGCCCACCGGTGAAACCGGTATTTCATACTCGGCGGCGRCATCGCTCCAGGGCAAAAGGCGGGCTGCGGGGTTGCGGGGCGGCGGAAGGTTGCCTGCCAGCACCGTATTTTTGTCGTCGACCAGCGTGACCGCATATTTGGCGGTGACGTCCGTCGGCACACCAAAGCGCAGCAGCCCGTCGATGGAGTATTCGCCCATGATGACGCCGGCAAATTTCCCCTGGTCATCAAGCGGCACCTGCAACTGAAGGGTAGGGGTGTTGTAGCCACTGGCTTCCTTGGTGACCAGCGGACGTGAATACACCGGTTGCCGCAGGTCCCTTGCCAGGTCGTAGGTTCCGTCTGTTTCGCCCACCTTGAGCTGCTCGCCGGCACCGCGCAACTGGCTGGCGTTGGCGCTCGGCGATACATAGGCCACCTTGATCCGCCGCCTGCTGTCCACCCAGGTCACCGCCATCAGTTCCGGATACTGGTTGACCAGGGATTCGGCCTGTGAGATGAACTCTTCCGTGTCCACCTCCTTGTTGGAGACATCGCGCCCGATACGCATGAGCTGCTCCTGGCGCTCCAGAAGGCGAAGGCGCAGGCGTTGCTGGGCATATTCCACATCGCGTTTGACGGCCTGCTGTTCGCGGTCGATTTCCTCGATGCGCAGGTAGCCGAAGGCTGCAATCACGGCTGCCAGAAACAGCACCACGGCCAACAAAGGGCCCAAGGTGATAAAGCGGTCCTGGCGCGACGGGGACTGCCTGCGCCACCAGCGCCTCCACAGGGCAAAGGTGGCTGAGTTCGCCGTGGTGTCGGCAGTGGCGGGAGCTTGCTGGGTCATAAGGAATGGTGCAGTTTAAGTGAGATGCCCTCTGCAAAGCAGGGTTGACCCTGATCTTTTAAGGTGAGATCAGGGGTTGCTTTGGTATCTGGGTCTCTCCCTTCGTACCTCGCTGGTTGGTTGATGTGACGCGTAATTTGTCGGGCGCTTCAAGACGGACAAGACTACGAGGTCCCCAAGAGGCCTATGGAATTTCTTAATGTGAAATCAATAAGCACTATTTGAAATTTAACAAATATTGTGAGAAACTAGGGTCTTGAATCTAATTTGCGTTTAAAACACGCTTAGGCGCAATTGGACACAGGCTCCGCGCGCAGCCCGACAAGAGGCTGTATTGCGGATTAACAAGCTTTATCAGGCTACTCAGGAGACAAAAAATGGCTGCCATTCCGAACCAAGCGGGCGATAACCTGCGCGCTGCCGCCAATGATGCGCTGGACAAGGACACCCAGGAAACCCGTGAATGGATGGACGCCCTGTCCGCCGTCATTGAGAGTGAAGGGCCCGAGCGCGCCCACTTCCTCCTCGAACAGCTCCTCGAACACGCCCGCCAGAAGAGCATCGACATGCCTTTCTCGGCCAACACGGGCTACGTCAACACCATTGAAGCCGACCACGAAGAGCGTTCCCCCGGCAATCTCGAAATCGAGGAACGCCTGCGCGCCTACATGCGCTGGAACGCCATGGCCATGGTGGTCAAGGCCAACCGCCTGCACCCCGTTGATGGCGGCGACCTGGGCGGCCACATCGGCTCCTTTGCCTCGCTGGCCAGTTTGTTTGGTGCCGGCTTCAACCATTTCTGGCATGCCGAGAGCGAAAACCACGGCGGCGACTGCCTCTACATCCAGGGCCACGTGTCGCCCGGCGTCTATGCCCGCGCTTACCTTGAAGGCCGCCTGACCGAAGAGCAGCTGCTCAACTTCCGCCAAGAGGTTGATGGCAAGGGCCTCTCAAGCTACCCGCACCCCAAGCTCATGCCCGAGTTCTGGCAGTTCCCCACCGTCTCCATGGGCCTGGGCCCATTGATGGCGATTTATCAGGCCCGCTTCCTCAAGTACCTGCACGCCCGCGGCATTGCCAACACCGAAAACCGCAAGGTCTGGGTGTTCTGCGGTGACGGCGAGATGGACGAAGTGGAATCCATGGGTGCCATCGGCCTGGCCGCTCGTGAAAAGCTCGACAACCTCGTCTTCGTCATCAACTGCAACCTGCAGCGCCTCGACGGCCCCGTGCGCGGTAACGGCAAGATCATCCAGGAGCTCG
>NZ_JBFUBD010000142.1:0-6732 GCF_056405935.1 Polaromonas sp. P1_E3 | reverse complement strand
CACCTTGACCCAGGACAGCACTTCGTCAGGCGCCATCAGGTTCTTGCGGTAGCCGGTGTAAAGCGCTTCCAGCGGCATTTCGCGGTGGCCGCGCACGCTCATCAGGACGATGCTGGCACCGAGTGCAATCAGCAAGGGCATGGAGTCGCCGATCGGCGAGCCGTTGGCGATGTTGCCGCCAAGCGTGCCCGAGTTGCGCACCGGCAGCCCGGCAAAGCGGGCGGCGAAGTTGTGCAGCTGCGGCCGGTCTTTCACCAGCGCCGCATAGGCGTCGGCCAGCGTCACGGCGGCGCCTATGGCGATGTGCTGCGGGTAGTTTTCGATGCGGCGCAGCTCCCGCACTTTGGTGACATCCAGCACTTTGCCAAACTGCATGTGATGCTTGGTGACCCACAAGCCCACGTCGGTGCAGCCGGCTACCAGCTGGGCGTCCGGGTGGGTGGCGCGGGTCTGCAGCAAGCCTTTCAGTGTGGTGGGTGATTTGTAAGCCAAATTGGCCTCCAGCCCAATAGGGGCGGGCGCAAGCAGCTCCAGTTTTTGTAGCAGAGCGGCTTCGTCGACCCGCACCGGAGGCAGGCTTCCCATGGTCTGCGCGGCCTCCAGGATGGGCCGGTAGCCGGTGCAGCGGCAGAGGTTGCCCGAGAGTTCTTCCTGCGCGAGATCCCGTGTGATGGGCTCGCCCTTGCAGACATGGTTCTGGTACATGCCGAACAGGCTCATCACGAAGCCGGGCGTGCAGAAACCGCATTGGCTACCGTGTTTGTCGACCATGGCTTGTTGGGCGGGGTGCAAGGCGCCATCCTCTGCAATATCCTCTACCGTCCAGAGTGCCAATCCGTCTATCGAATGCGCAAGCCGAATGCAGCTGTTGATGGCGCGGTATTCGACCTTGCCACCGGCCGCCTCGCCCAGCACCACGGTGCAGGCGCCGCAGTCGCCTTCGCCACAACCCTCCTTGGTGCCGGTGCAGGCCAGGTCCTCCCGCAGCAGCTCCAGCAGGGTGCGGCTGGGTGGTACATTGCTGACGGAAACAACTTCACCCCGCCTGACGAAGCGGATGGGTCTGGAAAAAGATGGGACAGCCATGCTTCAGGTTAAAACAGCCTTGCTGCGGCCGGCATACAAAAGTGCATATCAACCGCATGGGTGAAAAGGTATGAAAGACCAGGCGCTTTTCGACAAGATAGACCTCCATCTCATCAGGGTCTTGAACACCGTGCTTACCGAACGCAGCGTATCACGCGCCGCCCTCCGCCTGGGCATKTACCAGCCCGCCGTCAGCGCGGCGCTCAAGCGCCTGCGCGCGCTCGCGGGTGACCCTATCCTGGTGCGGTCCGGCGCCGGCATGGTGCCTACCGATGCGGGCCTGCGCATGATCGAGCCCTCGGCCAGCATTTTGCGTGCGGCCGGGATGCTGTTCAGCGATGCGCGCGGCTTTGACCCGGCCACGGCAGAAACCACCTTTCGGCTGGCCGCCAGCGAMTACCTGGACCCGTCTTTCCTGCCGCAGCTGGTGGCGCAGATCAAATCCCAGGCGCCCGGTTGCCATATCGAAATCCACCCACTGTCCGCTGAATCGGACTACCGCGCGCACCTGGCGCAGGGCCAGGCCGACATCGTCATCGGCAACTGGGCGGCGCCGCCCGACGACCTGCACATGGCGCGGCTTTTCGGCGACGAAGTCGTCTGCCTGGTCGCCAAAGACCACCCGGCGGTGCGCCGCGGATGGGATGCTGCGACCTGGCTGGAAGCCGAACACATCGCGCCTACCGCCACGCATCCCGGCGCCAAGGGCGTGATCGACGAGCACCTCGACACCCTGGGCATGGCGCGCAACATCACGGTGCGCTGCCCGCACTTCAGCCTCATGCCGGCGATGGTGGCATCAAGCTTGCTGGTGATGACCACCGGGCGCCAGTACTGCGAACGCTTTGCCGGCCTTTTGCCGGTGAAAATACTGCCCAGCCCGATCGCCTTTCCCCGCATGATGTATTACCAGCTCTGGCACGAACGCACGCACGCTTCCAACTCGGCCCGGTGGCTGCGCGAACGCGTCAAGTCCGTGGCTTCGGCGCTACGAAAAGAATAGCTGCTTGCGCCCGTCCTGTAAGGGCTGTAGCCATAATTGCTTGTAAATTGAAGAATAAACGGATACCCAGAGACAATGAGCGCAGCCCCGCCCCAGACCGAAAGCAAGCCCGGCCAGCCGCCGCGGCTGGAGCTTTCCGGCATCACCAAAAGCTACCCCGGTGTGGTGGCCAACAGCGGTATTTCGCTGGCGGTGCAGCCCGGTGAAATCCATGCCGTGCTCGGCGAGAACGGCGCGGGCAAATCCACGCTGATGAAGATCATTTACGGCTCGGTCAAGCCCGACGCCGGCAGCGTGGCGATGGACGGCAAGCCGGTCGTGGTGCACAACCCTCACGAGGCGCGGGCGCTGGGCATCAGCATGGTGTTCCAGCATTTCAGCCTGTTCGACACGCTGACGGTGGCCGAGAACGTCTGGCTGGGGCTGGACAAACACCTCACGCTGGCCGAGGTCTCGCAGCGCATCCTGCAGACCACGCAGGCTTACGGCCTGCAGCTGGACCCGACGCGCCCTGTGCACACCCTGAGCGTGGGCGAGCGCCAGAGGGTGGAGATCGTCAGGGCGTTGCTCACGCATCCGCGGCTGCTGATCCTGGACGAACCCACGTCGGTGCTGACGCCCCAGGCGGTCGAGAACCTCTTTGTCACCCTGAGGATGCTGGCTGCGCAAGGCTGCAGCATTTTGTACATCAGCCACAAGCTCCATGAAATCCGCGCGCTGTGCACTGCCTGCACGGTGCTGCGCGGCGGCAAGGTTTCCGGTTTCTGCGATCCGCGGCAGGAATCCAATGCTTCGCTGAGCCGCCTGATGATTGGGGCCGAGCCGCCCGCGCTGGAACACCGGGCGGTGCGCACTGGCGCCGTGGTGCTGGAGGTGAAACAGCTCGACCTGCCCAAAGAAGACCAGTTCGGCGTTGACCTGCACCAGGTCGCGCTGCAGGTGAGGGCCGGGGAGGTGGTCGGCATAGCCGGGGTGTCGGGCAATGGCCAGAGGGAATTGCTCTATGCGCTGTCGGGCGAAGACACGCGCGCCGCCAGCGATGCGATCACGGTCAAAAGCCAGCCGGTCGGCAAGTTCGGCCCGGGCGGGCGGCGTGCGCTGGGCCTGCACTTTGTGCCGGAGGAGCGCCTGGGCCGCGGCGCCGTGCCATCGCTTTCGCTGGCACGCAATCTGTTGCTCACGCGCAAGGAGTCCGTCGGTAAAAGCGGCTGGCTTGACCGCGGCGCGCTGCAGGCGCAGGCCGCCCGCATCATTGCCGACTACAAGGTGAAGTCCGGCGGGCCGCAGGCAGTGGCGAAGTCCCTTTCGGGCGGCAATCTGCAGAAGTTCATCATGGGCCGCGAGATTGACGCCCGGCCTGAGCTGCTGATCGTTTCGCAGCCGACCTGGGGTGTCGATGTGGGCGCGGCCACGCAGATACGCGGTGAGTTGCTCAAGCTGGCGGGCGCCGGCTGCGCGGTGCTGGTGGTGAGCGAAGAGCTTGAAGAACTGTTCGACATCTGCGACCGGCTGTATGTGATGGCCAAGGGCCAGCTCTCGCCCTCGCTGCCGCGCGCCKAAGCCACGGTCGAGCTGGTGGGGCAGTGGATGAGCGGGCTGTGGGCGCCTGGTACGCACCAGACAGAAACAACACAAACCACGGCGGAGGCCTCGGCATGAAGCTTGAGATTCGTCCCCAGCCGTCGTCCTTCTGGAGCTATGCCTCCCCGGTGCTGGCCCTGCTGATCACCGTGCTGATCGGCGTGGCGCTGTTTGTGGCGCTGGGCAAAGACCCCGTCAAAGGCTTGCAGGTGTTTTTCTGGGAACCCATCAAGTCGCCTTATGCCATCGGCGAGCTGCTGGTCAAGGCTACACCGCTGCTCATCATTGCGCTGGGCCTCGCGGTGTGTTTTCGCTCCAACGTCTGGAACATTGGCGCCGAAGGCCAGTTTGTCATGGGTGCGATTGCGGCGGGTGGTGTAGCGCTGCTGGCTGAAAAAACCACGGGCCCGTGGATCGTTCCGGCCCTGTTGCTGGCCGGCCTGGCGGGCGGCATGGTGTGGGCCGGCATCACCGCCTTGCTGCGCGACCGCTTCAACGCCAATGAAATCCTGGTGAGCCTGATGCTGGTCTATGTGGCCGACATGGCGCTCAATTACCTCGTCTTCGGCCCCTGGAAAGATCCGAACGGCTACAACTTTCCTCAGACCAAGACTTTCGAAGCCGTGACGCAGATTCCACGGCTCATACAGGGCTCGCGCGTGAACATCGGCATCGTCCTGGCGCTGCTGGGCGTGGCCGGTTTGTGGCTGTTCATGTTTCGCACACACGCAGGTTTCCGCCATGAAGTCAGCGGCCTCGCACCTGCGGCCGCGCGTTACGGCGGTTTCTCGTCGCGCCGCGCCTTGTGGCTGGCGCTGTTGACGTCCGGCGGCGCGGCCGGCCTGGCCGGCGCGCTGGAAGTGGCGGGGCCGATTGGCCAGCTCACGCCTTATGTGCCTGCGGGTTACGGTTTCGCCGCCATCATCGTGGCCTTCGTCGGGCGCCTGCACCCGGTCGGCGTGGTGTTCTCTGCCATCCTGATGAGCATGTTCTACATCGGCGGTGAGCTCGCGCAGTCGCGCCTGGGCCTGCCCAAGTCCATCACCGGGGTGTTCCAGGGCCTGCTGCTGTTCAGCCTGCTGGCCTGCGACACCTTGGTCGCATACCGGCTCAAGCTGGCCAGGCCCATCCCCATGCCGGTGGCCACGCCTCCTTCCGCCGATCTTGTGAAAGGAGCCAACTGATGGACTCCACCGCATTGCTCATCGCGGCCACGCTCAGCGCCGGCACCGTGCTGGCCATCGCCGCGCTGGGCCTGCTGATCAACGAGAAGGCCGGCATCGTCAACCTGGGCGCCGAAGGCATGATGTTGTGCGCCGCCATTGCAGGCTTTGCCACGGTGGTGCATACCGGCAACAGCTGGCTGGGCTTTGCGGCCGGCATGGCGGCAGGGGCATTTCTGGCTGCGGTTTTCGGTGTACTGGTGATCTGGCTCAACACCAACCAGTACGCCACGGGCCTGGCGCTCAGCCTTTTTGGCGCGGGTTTTTCAGCCTTTGCCGGCATCAAGTATGTTCAAGAGAAGTTGCCCGAGCAGTCGCAGTACCCCATCCCGTTCCTGGCTGACATTCCGCTCGTGGGCCCGGCGCTGTTCCGCCAGCATCCCATGGTCTACATCGCAATGGCGCTGACGGCCGGGCTCATCTGGTTTTTGTACCGCACCCGCGCCGGCCTCGTGCTGCGCTCGGTCGGCGAAAGCCCCGAGTCGGCGCATGCGCTGGGTTATCCAGTGCGGCGCATACGGCTGGCAGCGGTGGTGGCCGGCGGCGCGCTGTGCGGGCTGGCGGGAGCCTACGTGTCGGTGGTCTACACGCCGCTGTGGGTCGAGGGCATGATCGCCGGCAAGGGCTGGATCGCGCTGGCGCTCACCACCTTTGCCACCTGGCGCCCGGCACGGGTGTTGCTTGGTGCTTATTTGTTTGGCGGCGTGACCATGCTGCAGTTTCACCTGCAAAGCATGGGGCTGGATGTCCCCACGCAGTTCCTGAGCATGCTGCCTTACCTGGCCACCATCGTGGTGCTGGTGCTGATCTCGCGCAACCCGTTGTGGATTCGCGTCAACATGCCCAGTTCCATCGGCAAGCCGTTTTATCCGGGGGCTTGACGGTGCCTGTTGGTAGGTAGGCGGTCCGATCCGCCGCATAATTGCTTTTTTCGCCTGCGCGTTCCACTTCTCATTTCAATGTCATTTCCTAAAACGAAAGCGAGTTCACATGACTGACCTGCAAAAACGTTCCCTGCTCAAGCTGGCGGCCCTGTCGGCCGTTGCTGGGGCAGCCCTGATGGGCTGTGGCAAAAAAGAAGAACCCGCAGCCGCGCCCGCAGCGCCTGCCCCGGCGGCAGCTGCACCAGCCAAGGCCGAGCCGCTGAAAATCGCGTTTGCCTATGTCGGCCCTGTGGGCGACGGCGGCTGGACCTTTGCGCACGACAACGGTCGCAAGGCCGTGGAGAAAGCCTATGGCGACAAGGTCGTCACCAGCTTTGTCGAGAAGGTGCCCGAGTCGGCGGACGCCGAGCGCGTCATCCGCGACATGGCCAATAACGGCGCGAAACTGATCTTTGGCACCACGTTCGGCTACATGGAGCCCATGCTCAAGGTCGCAGCCGATACCAAGGGCGTCAAGTTCGAACACGCCACCGGCTACAAGCAGGCCGAGAACATGCGCACCTATGACAGCCGCACCTACGAAGGCGCCTACATGGCCGGTGTGATCGCCGGCAAGATGAGCAAGACCGGCACGCTGGGCGTGGTCGGCTCGGTGCCGATTCCTGAAGTGGTCCGCAACATCAACAGCTTCACGCTGGGCGCGCAGTCGGTCAATCCCAAGGTCAAGACCAAGGTGGTGTGGGTCAACGAATGGTTCAACCCGCCCAAGGAAACCGAAGCCGCCACGGCGCTCATCAACGGCGGCGCCGACGTGCTGTTCCAGAACACCGATTCTTCCGCCGTGCTGCAGACTGCCGAAAAAATGGGCAAACGCGCCTTCGGATGGGATTCGGACATGACTGCCTACGGCCCCAAGGCCCATCTGGCATCGGCCATCATCAACTGGGGCCCGTAC
>NZ_JBFUBD010000141.1:0-6745 GCF_056405935.1 Polaromonas sp. P1_E3 | reverse complement strand
GTGCGAACACCACCGCCGACCGTCAGCGGAATGAAGACCTGCGACGCCACCGCTTCAATGATCGGCAGGATCAGGTCGCGGCCATCACTGGTGGCGGTGATGTCGAGGAAAGTGAGTTCGTCGGCGCCCTGCTCGTTGTAGCGCGCGGCGATCTCCACCGGATCGCCCGCATCGCGCAGCTGGGTGAAGTTGACGCCTTTGACGACGCGGCCGCCGGTTACATCAAGGCAAGGGATGATTCGTTTGGCGAGCATGGGTTAGGACGCAGAAAACAACGCGATTAAGGGAGCCGCTATCGCCAACACCAGGCAAAACAGCAAAAAACCCGGTAAGGCCGAGAAGCCGTATTCAATGGCCACGTACCCCAACACGGCGGCTACGCTCAACCCCACCGTGAGAATGACGCCCCAAAGTGGAACCTGGCGCTTGCTCAATGGACTAGCCATTCAACTCATCGGCCCTGGCTTGCGCCTTCTCAAAATCCAGGTCGCCGCTGTAAATCGAACGCCCGCAGATCACACCCTCCACGCCCTCTTCCTCGACCTCGCACAGCTTTTCGATATCAGCCATGTTCGAAAGGCCGCCGGAGGCAATCACGGGAATCGTCAGCGCCTGGGCCAGCTTGACGGTGGCGTCGATGTTGATGCCGGTCAGCATGCCGTCGCGGCCGATGTCGGTGTAGATGATGGATTCGACGCCGTAGTCCTGGAATTTCTTGCCGAGGTCGATCACCTCGTGGCCGGTCATTTTGCTCCAGCCGTCGGTGGCTACTTTGCCGTCCTTGGCGTCAAGGCCAACGATGATGTGGCCGCCGAAGGCCGTGCAGGCGTCCTGCAGGAAGCCCGGGTTTTTGACGGCAGCCGTGCCGATGATGACGTAGCGCAGGCCGGCGTCGAGGTAGCGCTCGATGGTGTCCAGGTCGCGGATGCCGCCGCCCAGCTGCACATCGATCTCGCTGCCGACTTCCGCCAGGATCTGCTTGATGGCTGCCTCGTTGCGGGGCTTGCCTGCGAAGGCACCATTCAGGTCCACCAGGTGCAGGCGCCGCGCGCCCTTGTCGACCCAGCTGCGCGCCATGGCGGCCGGGTCTTCGCTGAAGATGGTGGATTGATCCATGTCGCCCTGTTTGAGGCGGACGCAGTGACCGTCTTTCAGGTCAATCGCGGGGATAAGTAGCATGTGCGGTTAAAGACGGTAAAACGGTAAAAGACAAAACGGACGCTCAGGGTAACAAAAAGCCGGACGCCCCGGTACCGGGTCTGACCCAAGGCATTCAGGGATTCCAGTGCAGGAAATTGCGGTACAGGGCCAGCCCGTGGTCGGCGCTCTTTTCAGGGTGGAACTGGGTGGCAAAAATATTATCGCGTGCAATCGCCGCCGTAAAGCGCGCGCCGTAGTCGGCCTCCCCCGCGATGTGGTGCACATCCGACGGCCGGGCATAAAAGCTGTGTACAAAATAGAAGTACGCGCCGTCGGGCACGCCAGCCCAGACCGGGTGGGCCCTGGCCGTGGCCGCACCATTTTGGTAAACCTGGTTCCAGCCCATCTGCGGCACTTTGTAGCGGCTGCCGTCAGGCTGGATTTTGCCGGCCAGCTCGAATTTGATGACTTCACCCGGGATCAGCCCCAGGCCGGCCGTGCCCACACCGCCGTCGCCGGGCTCGCCTTCGTCGCTGTGGCTCAGCAGCATCTGCATGCCGACACAAACGCCGAACAGCGGCTTGTTGGCGGCCGCATGCAGCACGGATTCGAGCATGCCGGATTCGGCCAGCTCGCGCATGCAGTCGGCAATGGCGCCCTGACCGGGCAGCACGATGCGTTCGGCCGCCATGACGTCTTCGGCGCGGGAGGTGACCAGCACGTCAAAGCCGCTGCCGCCCGCCACATGGCGAACAGCCTGTGACACGGAGTGCAGGTTGCCCATGCCGTAGTCGACCACGGCGACTGTTTTGGGTTTTGCCATTGGAAGTCGAAAGGTAATTTGCTATAAATTTAATAGCTGCTTGCGCCCGCCACCATTGGTCTGGAGGCAAAAACAGGCATTAAAACAAGGATGAGGCGTGTTCCCGGCGTTGAGGGCAGAGGGGTTACAGCGAACCCTTGGTCGATGGAATCACACCTGCGGCGCGCGGGTCGATCTCCAGCGCCATGCGCAGCGCGCGGGCGAACGCCTTGAACACGGTTTCGGCCTGGTGGTGGGCGTTTTCACCCTTGAGGTTGTCGATGTGCAAGGTCACAAAGGCGTGGTTCACAAAGCCCTGGAAGAATTCGTAGGCAAGCTGGCTGTCGAAAGTGCCGATCATGCCGCTCTTGAAGGGAACGTGCATTTCCAGGCCCGGACGGCCCGAAAAGTCGACCACCACGCGCGACAGCGCCTCGTCGAGCGGCACATAGGCGTGACCGTAGCGGCGCAGGCCTTTTTTGTCGCCCACAGCCTGGGCCACCGCCTGCCCCAGCGTGATGCCCACGTCTTCCACCGTGTGGTGGCCATCGATGTGCAAATCGCCTTTGGCCTGGATGTCCAGGTCAATCAGGCCGTGGCGGGCGATCTGGTCGAGCATGTGGTCAAAAAAACCGATGCCAGTAGACAGCTTGGCCTGGCCGGTGCCGTCGAGGTTGACCCTGACGGTGATCTGGGTTTCAGCCGTGTTGCGTGAAACCTCGGCAATGCGGGGAGCGTGGGTAGGGGTGGTCATAGGGATTTTTCAAGCGCCGCCAGCATTTGCACGTTCTCGTCCGCGGTGCCGACCGTCAGGCGCAAACAATTGGCCAGCAATGGATGCATTTTAGAAACGTTTTTAACCAGCACCTTGCGCGATTTCATGCCTTCGAAGGTTTTGGYGGCGTCGGGCACCCGCACCAGGATCATGTTGGCGTCGCTTTTCCAGGCTTTAACACCCCTGGCCGCCATGCCGGCCAGCGCCTCCAGCAACACAGCACGTTGGGCCACCAGCTCCGCAGCCTGGGCGGCGAATTCACCCTGGTGCTCCAGCGCGAACAGCGCGCATTCGTAGTTGAGCACACTGATGTTGTAGGGCGGACGCACCTTGTCGATCTCGGCAATCAGGGCTTTCGGGCCCATCATGTAGCCGATGCGCACACCGGCCAGGCCGAACTTGCTCAGGGTGCGCATCAGCAGCACATGGCTGTGCCGGGCGATGCGGTCGATGTAGCTTTTGCTGGAAAACGGCTGGTAGGCCTCGTCCATGACGACCAGGCCACCTTGCTCGCCCACGGCTTGGATGATCTTTTCAATCACCGCGTCATCCCACAGGTTGGCCGTGGGGTTGTTCGGGTAGGCCAGGTAAATGATGGACGGCTGGTGTTCCGCGATGGCAGCCAGCATGGCGGCTTCGTCGAGCTCGAAGTCGGCCGTCAGCGGCACGCCGATGAATTTGAGCCCCTGCAGCTGTGCGCTCATGGCATACATCACAAAGCCCGGCAGCGGCGCCAATATGGAGCCTCCTTCCACATCGCAGGCCATGGCCAGCAGTGAAATCAACTCGTCCGAACCATTGCCCAGCATGATGTCGAAGCCTTCGGGCATTTGCGCATAGTCAGCCAGGGCCTTGCGCAAATCATTCACCCGGCCATCCGGGTAGCGGTTCAGCGCCAGCGCGCCCAGGCGCTGGCCCAGATGGGCCTGCAGCGATGCCGGCAGGCGGTGCGGATTTTCCATCGCATCGAGCTTGACCATGCCGGCCGACTCCTGGATGGCGTAGGCGTGCATGGACTGCACGTCCTGACGGATCAGTTTTTTGAGCTTGGGAGCCAGTGCGGTGTCTGCCTGTTTCATGGTCTGTAAATTGACTGTATCTGGCGGTATTGTGAATGCCGGCTCGGTCAGCAGCTGCTTTTCTGCACAAAAGCTGAGCCCGTGGGCATGCTCATGTTGGCCACATCCTTGCGGTTCAACAGCTCGCGGAAGATGGGATCTACAAAAAGCTTCACACACTCCCCAGGCTGGAAAGTACCGCTCACGGGAAGCGTCAGCGACAAGGCGCTCGAAACCTTCACCAGGATGGAGCTGACGTCACGATTGCCCTGCTGCGCACCGATGGCGTTGGCCAGCATGACGCCAGCAGAGCCCCCGGCAAGCGTCGCGCTACCTTGCTGAACCGAACTCAAACCATGGTAGGGCGATGCAGACACTTCAGAGATCACGCCTGAAAGCTCAATCGCATTGGATGGCTTCTCGGAGGGCTGCACCACAGACGCGCAGCCTTGCAAGCCTGCCAGGACCATGCATGCCGCAACAAAATTCAGCGATCCGATGCTTGTCATTTACGACTTAACGGGCTTGGAAAGCCGCATCTCGGCCGCACGCGCATGCGCCTGCAGGCCTTCGCCATAGGCCAGCTCGGCAGCGATCTTGCCGAGCACTTGCGCACCGGCTTCGCTGACCTCGATCAGGCTGGAGCGTTTCTGGAAGTCGTAGACGCCCAGCGGTGAGCTGAAACGCGCCGTGCCGCTGGTGGGCAGCACATGGTTGGGGCCGGCGCAGTAGTCGCCCAGCGATTCGCTGGTGTAAGCGCCCAGGAAGATGGCGCCGGCGTGCTTGAGCAGTGGCTCCCATTTGTGTGGGTCGCGGCTGGAGACTTCGAGGTGTTCGGGGGCGATGCGATTGCTGATCTCGCAGGCCTCTTCCATGCTGCGGGTGTGGATCAACGCGCCGCGGCCGGTGAGGGATTTGGCGATGATCTCGGCGCGCGGCATCTCAGGCAGCAGGCGGTCAATCGCGGCTTGCACGGCATCGATATAAGCGGCGTCGGGGCACAGCAGAATGCTTTGCGCGAGTTCGTCGTGTTCAGCCTGGCTGAACAAATCCATGGCCACCCAGTCGGCGGGCGTGCTGCCGTCGGCCAGCACGAGGATTTCGGATGGGCCGGCGATCATGTCGATCCCTACGGTGCCGAAAACGCGTTTCTTGGCGCTCGCCACATAGGCATTGCCCGGCCCGGTGATCTTGTCGACCTTGGGCACGGTCTGCGTGCCATAGGCCAGCGCAGCCACGGCCTGTGCGCCGCCAATGGTGAAGGCGCGGGTGACACCGGCCACATAGGCGGCAGCCAGCACCAGGGCGTTCTTCTCGCCCTTGGGCGTGGGCACGACCATGATGATTTCGCCGACACCGGCGACGTGGGCCGGGATCGCGTTCATCAGCACTGACGAGGGATAAGCGGCTTTGCCGCCGGGCACATAGATGCCCACGCGGTCGAGCGGCGTGACCTTCTGGCCCAGCAGCGTGCCGTCTTCATCGCGGTAGCTCCAGCTTTCGCCGCTCGCCTTTTTCTGGGCCTCGTGGTAGCTGCGCACACGGCGTGCGGCGGCTTCGAGGGCATCGCGCTGGGCGGTGGGAATGGCGTCGAACGCGGCTTTCAGTTCGGCCTGGGTGAGTTCGAGCTGGTCCATGGAGGAGACGTCCAGCCCATCAAACCGCGCGGTGTATTCCAGCACCGCCGGATCGCCACGCTGCTGCACATCGGCCAGGATGTCGGCCACGCGCTGCTCAATGGCCGCATCGGTGTCGGCGGACCAATGCAGCCGCGCCTTGAATTCAGCATCAAATGCGGTCGAAACCGTTGACAGTCGAGCGGGAGCAGCTATTAATTTCATAGCATAAAATTCAAGGTGCCGCCGTGGCGGCGGCGAAGGCGTCGATCAGCTTGCGAATGGGCTCCTGCTTGAGCTTGAGCGCGGTCTGGTTCACGACCAGGTGCGAGCTGATGTCCATGATGCGCTCGACCTCGACCAGGTGGTTGGCCTTGAGCGTGCTGCCGGTGGAGACCAGGTCGACAATCGCGTCGGCCAGGCCCGTGAGCGGTGCCAGTTCCATGCTGCCGTAGAGCTTGATCAGGTCGACGTGCACGCCCTTGGTGGCGAAAAAGTCCCGGGCAATCGCCACGTACTTGGTCGCCACTTTCAGGCGCGAGCCCTGGCGCACGGCGGCGGCGTAGTCATAACCTTCGCGCACGGCCACACTGATGCGGCATTTGGCGATTTGCAAATCGAGCGGCTGGTACAGGCCCTGGCTGCCGGATTCGATCAGTGTGTCTTTACCGACGACACCGAGGTCGGCGCCGCCGTACTGCACATAGGTGGGCACGTCGGTGGCGCGCACCAGCACCACGCGCAGGCCGGGCTGGTTGGTGTCCAGGATCAGTTTGCGGGATTTTTCCGGGTCGTCGAGCACCTCGATGCCGGCGCTTTTGAGCAGCGGCAGGATGTCGTCGAAGATGCGGCCCTTGGAGAGCGCTAAGGTGATCATGCTTTGACTCGCTCTATGTCGGCGCCRATTCCGCGCAATTTCGCTTCCATCTGGTCGTAGCCGCGGTCCAGGTGGTAGATGCGGTCCACCATGGTTTCACCTTCGGCCACCAGGCCGGCAATCACCAGGCTGGCGGAGGCGCGCAAATCGGTCGCCATGACGGTGGCGCCTGAAAGCTTTTCAACGCCTTCCATGACCGCGATCTTGCCGTCAATCTGGATCTTCGCGCCCAGGCGCACCATCTCGTTGACATGCATGAAGCGGTTTTCAAAGATCGTCTCCGTCACCGTGCTGCTGCCCTGCGCGATGGCGTTCAGCGCCATGAACTGGGCCTGCATGTCGGTCGGGAAGCCGGGGTACTCGGTCGTGCGGAAGGATTGCGCCTTCATGCGGCCGCTGGCCTGGATGCGGATAAAGCCCTCTCCCGCAGTCACCACGGCGCCGGCTTCGCGCAGCTTGTCGATCACCGCGTCGAGG
>NZ_JBFUBD010000140.1:0-6765 GCF_056405935.1 Polaromonas sp. P1_E3 | reverse complement strand
CAGTTGTTTGAGCCGAAGGCGAGTTCTGCGGACCGCCGCCGGAGTCGAGCAGCGCAGGTTGCCTGAAGCGAAGCGTAAGGACCCAGACTGCGGGTCGCCTTTTCTTTGGTGACTTTCTTTTGGCGAAGCAAAAGAAAGTTACTTGCCGCCGGGCACCCCCCGGCCAGCTACCCTCAGCAAAGAGCACGTAGCCGGAGCAAGAACCGGCCTAGCTCAGGCGATGCCAGCGCTTAATCAACCGCCCGCTTGAGCCGTATCTCTTCCAGCTTGACACTGCCAAAAGCCACCGTCTTGAGTGATGGCATCTCGCGCTTGAACCCCGCAGCATGTTCATAAAAACGCAGCGCACGCTCATTGCGCAAAAGCACCCACAACGTGACCTGCGTGCAACCTTCTTCTTTCAGGCCCTCACGCGCGCCGTCCCACAGGGCCAGGCCCGCGCCTTTGCCCCAATGTTCTGGCAGCACATACAGCGCCCAGATTTCGCCCACCGTGGATTTGGTGCCGGCATCGCGTGAACGGTCAAAGCCGACAAAGCCCACGATTTGGTCGCCGTCGGTGGCGACCAGCAGCTGCGGTTCGCTGAATTCGATGGCTTCGCGCCAGTAAGGCAGGCGTTTTTCCACCGTGAACTTGCCGAGGTAGTCCTCGGGCATCAGGTCTGTATAAGCGGCTTGCCAGGTGGCGACATGAATTTCAGCAATGGCTTTGGCATCGCGGGAGGTGGCGGGACGAACGGAATAGCTGGACATGAAAAATCGCCTGTGAATCGGTGCGGGAAATGATCGGGGGAGCAGAATTGTCGCCCAAATCGCCCTATGCCCGGCAATACCTTCACCGGCGCGGTCCAGTGGCCGGGTTCGTGCCCCGGCGGGGCACCCCAGGCGTCGGGTACATTCGTCGCACCCCAACACTTACAAGCGCTTGCACATCATGGCCCAAAGTCTCCACTTTCCCCTGCAAATGTCCTTCAAGCTCATGGCCTTTGCGCCGCAGTTTCTGGTCAGTGATGCGCACGGCCAGCCGGTGGCGTATGTCAAACAAAAACTCTTCAAGCTCAAGGAAGCCATCACGGTTTTCACCAACGAGAAGCAGGACCAGTTGCTGCACCAGATCAAGGCCGACCGCATCATTGATTTTTCGGCGCTGTATCACTTCACCGACCGCCAGGGCATGGCGCTGGGTGGCATCAAGCGGCGCGGCATGCGTTCCATGTGGAGAGCGGGTTTTGATGTGCTGGACAACGGTGTCATCCACTTCAGCATCAACGAAAAAAGCGTGATGACACGTTTTCTTGATGGCCTCTTCAGCCAGATTCCGGTGATTGGCCTGTTTTCGGGCTACCTGTTCCATCCGGCCTACCAGGTGACCCGGCCCGACGGCACGCTGGTGGCCGAGCTCACCAAGCAGCCGGCCCTGTTTGAAGGCAGGTTCAGTGCTGAGCGGATGGTCCCCGTTAACGAGCGCGAGGAGCAGCAGCTGCTGCTGTCCCTGATGACCGTGCTGCTGCTGGAGCGCGTGCGCGGTTAGCGTGGGGACCGGCGCAACAGATAGGCCAACCGGGACGGAGATGGAAGACACGGACAATCCTGAACGTCCAGCGGGCCTGCTCAGTATCCAGCTGAACCCGGAAGGAGCACATTTCAACGTCTCGCCATCCCTGCCGATCCTGCAGTCCGCGCAGTTGGCCGGCGTGACGCTGGACAGCTCATGCCGCAATGGCACGTGCCGCACCTGCATCCGCCGGCTGACCAGCGGGCAGGTGGCTTACCGCATCGAATGGCCGGGCCTGAACGCCGAGGAAAAGCAGGCGGGCTACATATTGCCCTGCGTGGCATATCCACTGTCCGACCTGGTGATCGCACCGGGAGATTGAGCCGGCGCCAGCTGCAGCGAACCCACGGGTAATGTCCCGGGCGACGCCGCGCCGTCACCCAGCGCGCGCTGCATCAGCACCGTGTCCACCCACTGGCCGAACTTGTAGCCGACACAGCCCAGCGTGCCAACACGGGCAAAGCCCAATGCCTCGTGCACCCTGAGCGAACCCGTGTTGGCGCTGTTGCCGACAACGCCCACCATTTGCCGGAAACCGCGCTGCTCGCACTGGCGGATCAGCTCACGCAGCAGGGCGCTGCCAATGCCGGACTGACGCATGCCGGGCGCGACGTAAATCGAGTCTTCCACCGTATGGCGATAGGCCGGCCGCGAACGGTAGGCACTGCCATAGGCATACCCCACCACCTCTGCGTTGCGATGCGCCACCAGGTAGGGGTAGCCGCCCTGCAGGATCTCGGCGCGGCGCGAGAGCATCTGCGCGACGCTGGGCGGCTCCAGCTCAAACGTCGCCAGGTTGGTGGCCACGTAATGCGCGTAAATCGCCTGGATTGCCTCCATATGGCTTTCGGCACACGGGCCGATCGTCAGGGAATGGGCTGACTCAAGGGTATGGACAGGCTGGACGGAATGGGGAGCTGGTGTGAGGTGCATGCCGCCATGGTTGCGCAATGGCATGCATAAGTAAATATGTCAAAACTTATCAAATTGATTAGAATTTCTTTGATGCTGAACCTGGATCACCTGCGCACCTACGCCCTTATTGTTGAAACCGGGAGCTTTTCCGGTGCGGCCGAAAGGCTGGGCCTTTCGCAGCCCGCCGTCAGCCTGCAAATCAGGCAGCTGGAGCAGAAGCTGGGCGTGCGCCTGATTGAGCGTGTGGCGCGCCGCGCAACGCCTACACCCGCAGGGCTTGACCTGATGGAAGAAATCCAGCATGTCAACACCGCCGTAGACGGCGTCATGGCCGCCATGGCTTCCCACTCCTCGAATGTGGCTGGCCGCGTCACGCTGGGCATAGGCGCCACGGCCTGCCTTTATTTCCTGCCGCAAATCCTGCGCTCATTGAGACTGCGGTTTCCCAATCTGAGCGTGGTGGTCAGCACAGGCAACACGGCCGACTTCGTCAAGGCGGTGGAAGGCAACATGCTGGATGTCGCACTGGTCACGCTGCCGGTAAAACGGCGCGCACTGGCAGTGACGCCGTTATTCAACGACGAATTTGTGGCCATCGCGCCCAAGCGTGATGCCGCCATGCCCGCCAGGATCACGCCGGCCGTCCTGGCAAAGCGCGAGCTGGTGCTGTTCGAGCCGGCGGCCAACACCCGCGTGATCATCGACCAGTGGTTTCAGGATGYGGGCCACGCCCCCAAACCCGTGATGGAGCTGGGCAGTGTGGAAGCCATCAAGGAAATGGTGGCGGCTGGCCTGGGCTGCAGCATCCTGCCGGCAATGGCTGTTACCGGCCCGGGGCAGCACGCCGAGCTCGCGGTCCATCCGCTGCAACCCCGGCTGCAGAGGACGCTGGCCTTGATCATGCGCAACGACAAACCGGTCAACAAGGCCCTGCACCAGGTGGTCGCGGCCATTTCGCAGCGGGCGGGGCCCGAATTGCGCCAGCCGGCCTCCCGGCCCTCTCCGTAAAACAACACGCTGTAGCACGCCTGTCAAACAAGTATGCAAGGATGGGCCGATGCACCCCATGCCACCGGGCAGCCCCCACAGCTTTCACAGCCCCTACAGCCTCACCCCGGCGCGGGATGCCGCGGCCAGCTTTCCCGAGATGGAAGAGCTCAAGACCATCCTGCTGGCGGGCAGCGCGCACTTTGATGTGACCGTGGCGGCTGAAGCGCACACGGCCGGCCCGTCTTTTCCGCTGTATGTGGCGGGCATCGGCTCCCGTGATCCGGCTGCGCCCACAGTGGGATTTTTTGGCGGCATCCACGGGCTGGAGCGCATCGGCACACAGCTGGTCCTGCACTACATGCGTGCCTTGCTGTTTCGCCTGGAGTGGGACGCGTTGCTGCACCGGCAGCTCGAAAAGATCCGGCTGGTGTTCATGCCCATCGTGAACCCCGGCGGCATGTGGGCGCACAAGCGTGCCAACCCCCAGGGTGTGGACCTGATGCGCAATGCCCCTCACAGGGCGGATGCCCGCGTACCTTTCCTGGCCGGCGGGCAAACCATAAGTCCCCGGCTGCCCTGGTACTGCGGAAGGCCCGGCATGCCGATGGAAGTGGAAAGCGCGGCCGTATTGCACGTGGTGCGGGAGCAGTTGGCCAGCCGGCCCTTCAGCCTGGCGCTGGACTGCCATTCAGGCTACGGCTTTGACGACAGCCTGTGGTTCCCCTACGCCCGGACGCGCCGGCTGATGCCGCATCTGGCAGAAATGTTTGCGCTGCGGACCCTGCTGGAGCAGTCGCACCCGCACCATGCCTACAGCTTTGAGCCGCAAAGCAACCAGTACCTGCTGCACGGCGACCTTTGGGACCACGCCTACGACCGCGCCCCGGCCGGGAACATCTTTTTGCCGATGACACTGGAGCTGGGGTCATGGTTATGGATACGCAAAAATCCGCGCCAGCTGTTCTCGCGGCACGGCATCTTCAACCCCATCAAGGCACACCGGACGCGGCGCGTACTGCGGCGCCATGCGGACCTGCTGGATTTCCTGACACGTGCCGCTTTTTCCGCGCCGCGCTGGTTGCCCAAGGGCGAAGAACGTATGCAACTCGCACGGCTTGCCGCGGCGCACTGGCGCCCGCGCAGGGTGTTGTGACATGACCTGGGTGCTGCTCAGGGGCTTGACCCGCGAGACGCGGCACTGGGGCGGCTTTGCACAGCAGCTTGCCGCGGCATTGCCCGCTGCTGAAACGGTCCCTGTCCTAGCCCTGGACCTGCCCGGCAATGGCGCCTTCCACCGCGAAGCCTCGCCGCGCTCGGTGCGCGGCATGACAGACTTTGCGCGGGCACAACTGCTGGCTCGCGGCCTGAAGCCCCCCTACCAGCTGGTGGCGATGTCGCTGGGTGCGATGGTGGCGGCGGACTGGGCGCTGCAGCACCCGGGTGATGTCATGCGGCTGGTACTGGTCAACACCAGCATGCGCCCTCATGGCAAGGTCAACGAACGCCTGCGGCCGGCGAGCTGGCTGCCGCTGGCCCGGCTGGCTCTGCACTGGCGCGATGCAGAAGGCGCCGAACGCATCATCCACCGGCTGACCTGCAACAACACCGCCTCGCGCGATGAAGACCTGGCTGTGTGGGCCCGCATCCGCCGGGGAGCGCCCGTCAGCGCCGCCAATGCCTGGCGCCAGCTGGGGGCTGCGGCGGCCTTTCGCATCGCCGCGCCGCCACCCTGCCCCACATTGCTGCTGTCTTCGGCAGCTGACCGGCTCGTGGACCCGCGCTGCACGCATCGCCTGGCGAACGCCTGGCAGGCCGCACATGACGAACACCCGTGGGCCGGGCATGACCTGCCGCACGACGATCCCGGCTGGGTTTGCGGGCACATCGCCGATTGGCTGGCCAGTTAGAGTATTGCTATACTTTTAATAGCTGCTTGCGCTCATGGGTAAACGGTTTCAACCACTTTACCCCTGAAAGAACAGGGCTTCGGCAGATGCGGCTGTCCGGTGCCGGAAGCACTCAGGCAAAATCCCGTCTTGTCTGTACAAGACAAAAAACGTCCATGAACAAGTCTTCTCCCACGGCGCCAGGCGCCACACGAGCCAGCCCGGCGGCCCAGGACGGCGTCGAGACGGCCGCCAGCGGCCCGCACGCCACCTCGACAGGCTCGCCTCCGGTGCGCAACAAGCGCTTGTGGGTGCTGGCGCTCGGCACGGCTGCGGCCTGGCACCTCGATCCAGCATTCGGCGAAATGGCGGAAATGGTCGGCATGATTGCCTGTGCGGGCAACAAGACGCTGGCCAAAGACGCCATCCTTCAGATGCGGGCGAAAGCCGACACCCTGCGTGCACAGATTCCCCCCCTGCCGGGCAGCGCATTGACGAAGGTGGTCCGGCGCGCCGAAGCAGCTTGCGGTGCAGTGCTGGACAAGGGCGTGCGCGTGAAGGAGGTGCAGGCCAGCTGGGACCATTTTCTGGCCTGCGTGCGGGCGCTGCAGGACACCCGAAAGTAGGACGGCAAGCCCGGGCTGCCGTCAACGGCGCGGCTCATGCCAGGGACTTTGCTGCAGGACCGGCGCGCCCGGCGTCCCGTCAATTTCACCCGTTTTGATCTGATACGTTTTGGAGCGCAACTGATGCTGACACCAGCCGCCCATGTGCGGCATGATGGCCCTATGGACTCAAGATTTTTTCCACGCTTTAGCGGACGCTTTCTGGCCGCGCGGGTGCTGTGGGCCGGCCTGGCATTTGCCATGGCGGGCGCCGCCCAGGCAGCCGCGCCGTCGTTTGAAGACACCATCGCCCAGCGCACGATGGCCTGCACGGCCTGCCATGGCCCGCAGGGACGCGCAGCGCCCGATGGCTATTACCCGCGCCTGGCGGGAAAACCGGCAGGCTACCTCTACAACCAGCTGCTGAATTTTCGCGACGGGCGCCGCCACTACGCGCTCATGACCCAACTCATCGAGCCATTGAGCGACGCCTACCTGATGGAGATCGCCACTTATTTCTCGCAGCTGGAAGTGCCCTATCCGGCCCCACTGCCGGCCACCGCCACGCCCGAAGTTTTGCGCCAAGGCCGGCAACTCGTACAGGAAGGCGACGCCGCGCGCCGGCTGCCGGCGTGCGTCCAGTGCCACGGCCAGTCCATGACAGGCGTGGCACCTGCCATTCCGGGCCTCCTGGGCTTGCCGCGTGACTACCTCAATGCGCAACTGGGCGCCTGGAAGGCCGGCCAGCGCCGCGCGCATGCACCGGACTGCATGAAAAAAGTGGTGGAAAACCTCACCCTTGAAGACATCAATGC
>NZ_JBFUBD010000139.1:0-6786 GCF_056405935.1 Polaromonas sp. P1_E3 | reverse complement strand
GATGGGCGCGCAGATGAACCTGCCTGACCCGATCTGGCGCGTGGTCAATTTCAGCTGGGTGGGGTTTTTTGCCGTGATGGGCCTGCTCAATCTGTGGGTGGCTTTCACGTTCTCCACCAGCACCTGGGTCAACTTCAAGCTGTTTGGCGGGCTGGGCCTGATGGTGGTGTTTGTGCTGGCACAGGCCGTATACCTTAACAAGCACATCAAACCAGGCGCCACACCATGAACGCCGGCGTTTCCGGTGTCCGGCCCGTAAACACCCAGGAGATAGAACAGCAACTCAAGGCGCGGCTTCAGCCCACACGCCTTGAAGTACTGGACGAGAGCGCCGCCCACGCCGGACATTCGGGCGCCAACGCAGAAGGCTACGGCACCCACTTTCGCGTGCGCATTGCCAGCCCGCTCTTTACTGGCAAGAGCCGGGTTGCGCGCCACCGGCTTGTGTATGATGCAATGCAAAATTTCATTGATCAGGGCCTTCATGCCCTGGCGATTGAAGTCATCGAGTCACCCTGAATCTGTGCTGATGGGCCCAGGCTCGGCACAGAGCCCGGCAAAGTCGGCGCATCTTGCCAAACTTTCAAGCATTACCAAAAGGACTACAAAAACATCATGAAGAAACATCTGTTACTCAGTACCGCCGTAGCAGCGCTGCTGGCGTTGGGCGCGCAAGGCGCCATGGCGCAGAACGTGGCCATCGTGAACGGCAAGGCCGTTCCCAAGTCGCGCCTGGACTCTCTGGCGCAGCAGGTCGCCAAATCCGGCCGGCCGGTGACGCCTGAGATGGAAGGCCAGCTTCGTGAAGAAGTGATTGCGCGCGAAGTGTTCATGCAGGAAGCCGAAAAGCGGGGCTTGTCTTCCAGTGACGACGTCAAGGTGCAAATGGAACTGGCGCGCCAGACCATCCTGATCCGCGAGTTGTTTGCAGACTTCCAGAAAAAGAATCCCGTGACCGATGTCGAGCTGAAGGCCGAATACGACAAATTTGCGGCAGCCAATGGCGGCAAGGAATACAAGGCCCGCCACATCCTGGTCGAAAAGGAAGCCGAGGCCAAGGAGATCATTGCCAGCCTGAAAAAGGGCGGCAAGTTCGATGACATCGCCAAGAAGAAATCCAAGGACCCCGGATCCGGTGCCAAGGGCGGCGACCTGGACTGGGCCAATCCTTCCAGTTATGTGCCCGAATTCAACGAGGCATTGGTGAAGCTCAACAAGGGCCAGACCACCGATACCCCGGTGAAGACCCAGTTCGGCTACCACATCATTCGTGTGGACGATATTCGCACAGCCCAGCTCCCTTCCTTCGAGGAAGTGAAGCCGCAGATTGCCCAGCAGATGCAGCAGCAAAAGCTGGCAGCATTCCAGGAAGACCTGCGCAAAAAAGCCAAGGTGGAATAAGCGACTCGCGTAGCAGATACCCTGCCCGTTTTCCTTTCTGAAAAAGCAGCCTTTGGGCTGCTTTTTTTCTTGGGACTCGCTTGATGGGGCGAATTGCCGATTGACGTTGGTGGCGGGGGCCGTTCCAATGGCTCTCACTCTTTCGGAGCCACCATGTCCAAACGCCTTGTCTTTTCCCGGCCTCCGTCCGCGCAGTCGAGGCGTGCATGAACCACCCTGAACCTCTTTCCGCCCCCAGCCTTCCCCAGCCCGTGCAGGACGCTTTGCAGCGTGGCAATCTGGTCGAGGCCATCAGGCTGATGCGCGACGGCACAGGCCTGGGCCTGAAGGAAACCAAGGACGCGCTGGAAGCCTATATGCGCGGCGAGCCACCGGTCACGGGCTTTGCACCCAAAGCCTTGCCCGCCGGCGCACCCCTGCCCGCGCAGGTGCAGGAGGCACTGGACCAAGGTAACAAGATAGAGGCTGTACGCCGCTTGCGGGGCCTGACGGGCATGGGGCTCAAGGAAGCCAAGGATGCGGTGGACGGCGCGAGCGACGACGCGGGACCGGACCGGGGGGACGGCCTGTCTCCAGGGGAGGTGCGCAGCTCGAACGGCCTGTGGTGGTGGCTTGTCGCGATAGCGATGCTGGCGCTGGCGGTTTTCGCGCTACTGGGCTGCGCCTCTGCGCCGCCTGCGCCTGTCGCCGAGCTGGCACCTTCCGGCAAGCTTCGTGCCGCGATCAATTTCGGCAACCCCATCCTGGCGGTTCGCACGCCGGACGGTTCACCGCGCGGCGTCTCGGTGGACCTGTCCAACGAGCTCGGCAAGCGCCTGGGCGTGCCCGTGGAGCTGGTGACCTTCACCTCAGCAGGCAAAGTGGTGGAGGCGGTCAGGGACGCGCAGGTCGATATCGCCTTTGTCGCAATAGACCCGGTGCGCGGTGCCGACATGCTGCAGACGCCGCCCTACGTCATCATCGAAGGGGCCTACCTGGTACGAAACGACTCACCCATCCGGCGCAATGAAGACGTGGACCAGGCGGCCAACCGCATTGTGGTCGGCAACGGCAGCGCCTACGACCTGTACCTGACCCGCGAATTGAAGGMCGCAAAACTGGTCAAGGCCCCTACTTCACCAGCGGTGACTGACGTGATGATCACGCAAAATATCGAGGTGGCGGCGGGCGTCAAGCAGCAAATGGAGGCCGATGCCAAGCGCGTAGAGGGCACTCGCCTTCTGCCGGGACGATTCATGGTGATCAGCCAGGCGATGGGCTTGCCCAAAGGCCGTGAGGCTGGGGCGCGTTACCTGGGTGCGTTTGTCGAGGAGATGAAGGCTTCCGGCTTTGTGGCGGCTGCGCTTGCGCGCCATGGCATTGAGGGGGCGGCGGTGGCGCCGCCAGCTCCTCGCTAAAGCCGCTAGGATTTATCCGACCCACTTGCGCGCGTTGTGCCAGAGGCTCATCCACGGGCTGCGTTCGCTGGTGTCGCCCGAAGTCCAGCTCTTCTGGATGTTGCGGAACACCCGCTCGGGGTGCGGCATCATGGCCGTGAAGCGGCCATCGGCCGTGGTCACGGCTGTCAAACCGCCGGCGCTGCCGTTGGGGTTGGCCGGATAAGCTTCCGTCGCTTTGCCGTCGTTATCGGTAAAACGCATGGCGGCAATCGCCTTGGACGCATCGCCCCGGAAGGCGAAATTGGCATAACCCTCGCCATGCGCGACGGCGATCGGCAGGCGGCTGCCGGCCATGCCCTGCAGGAAGATGCTGGGGGATTCCAGCACCTCGACCATGCTCAGGCGTGCTTCAAAGCGCTCGCTGCGGTTGGTGGTGAAACGCGGCCAGGCCTCGGCGCCGGGGATGATGTCGGCCAGTTCGGCAAACATCTGGCAGCCGTTGCACACGCCCAGGCCGAAGGTGTCTTGCCGCGCAAAGAACGCCTTGAACTCTTCGGAGAGCACCGGGTTGAAGGTGACTGAGCGCGCCCACCCTATGCCGGCGCCCAAGGTATCGCCGTAGCTGAAACCGCCGCAGGCCACGATGCCTTTGAAATCGGCCAGCCTGGCGCGGCCGGTTTGCAGGTCGGTCATGTGCACGTCGCAGGCTTCAAAACCAGCCTGGGTGAAAACATAGGCCATCTCTACATGCGAATTAACGCCCTGCTCGCGCAGCACTGCCACGCGCGGCCTCGCCGCCAGGTTGAGCGCGGGCGCTGCCGGTACTTTGGCGGGCTCAAAAGTCAGCGCTACATGCAGGCCCGGGTCGGCGGGATTGCCGGTGGCCGCGTGTTCGCTATTGGCGCAGTCAGGATTGTCGCGCTGCTGGCATATCTTCCAGCTGACCGAGTCCCAGACCTGGTGCAGGTCCTGCAGCGTGGCCGAGAACACGGCCTTGGTGTCGCGCCATACCTGGATCTCGCCCTTGCCGACTTCGAGCGAAGCGTGCTGCGGACGGGCCTTGCCGATGAAGTGGCTGAATTTGGAAAGGCCGTGCTCACGCAGGGTCTGCATGACCTCGTTGCGTGCCGACGTGGCCACCTGGATGACAACACCCAGTTCTTCATTGAACAGCGCCTTGAGCGTGAGTTCTTCGCGGCGCGCGCCGACCTGGCTTGCCCAGTTCTTGCTGTCTCCCGTATCCATGCGGCTGTCGGAAATGCCGTCGCCTTCGACCAGCAGCATGTCGATGTTGAGCGACACGCCGACGTTGCCGGCAAAGCCCATTTCGCAGACCGCGGCAAACAGGCCACCGTCGCTGCGGTCGTGGTAGGCCATGAGCTTGCCTTCTTTGCGCAGTGCATTGATGGCGTTGACGAGGTTGACCAGGTCTTTCGGGTCGTCCAGGTCGGGAACGTCGCCCTCTTCCTTGTCCAGCGTTTGCGCCAGGATGGAGCCACCCATGCGGTTCCGGCCTTTGCCCAGGTCAACCAGGATCAGCGTGCTGTCGGCCTCATCACGGTTCAGCTGTGGCGTGAGCGTGCCGCGCACGTCGGGCAGTGTGGCAAAAGCGCTCACGATCAGCGAGACAGGCGATGTGACTTTCTTGCTGCCAGCGCCGTCGCTCCACACGGTGCGCATGGACAGGGAATCCTTGCCGACGGGAATCGACACGCCCAGCGCCGGGCAAAGCTCCATGCCCACGGCCTTGACGGTTTCGTAGAGCGCGGCGTCCTGGCCGGGCTCGCCGCAGGCGGCCATCCAGTTGGCGGACAGCTTGACGCGCGGCAGCTCGATCGGCGCGGCCAGCAGATTGGTGATGGCTTCGGCGACAGCCATGCGGCCTGAAGCAGCTGCGTTGACGGTGGCCAGCGGCGTGCGTTCGCCCATGCTCATGGCTTCGCCCGCAAAGCCGCTGTAGTCGGCCAGGGTAACGGCGCAATCAGCCACCGGGACTTGCCACGGGCCGACCATCTGGTCGCGGTGCGTGAGGCCGCTCACGGTGCGGTCGCCGATGGTGATCAGGAAACGTTTGGACGCGACGGTCGGGTGGCTGAGCACCGCAATCGCACTTTTCTGCAGATCGACGCCCGTCAGGTCGATGGGCTTGATGGTGTGCTTGACGGACTTCACGTCGCGGTGCATTTTAGGCGGCTTGCCCAAAAGCACATTCATCGGCATATCCACCGGCGGGGCCGCGTCTTTGTCGGACAGCACCAGTTGCTTTTCTTCAGTTGCCACGCCAATCACGGCGAAGGGGCAGCGCTCGCGCTCGCAAAAAGCCTGGAATTGAGGCAGCGACTCTGGCGCGATGGCCATCACGTAGCGCTCCTGGCTTTCGTTGCTCCAGATTTCCTTGGGCGAGAGGCCGCTTTCTTCCAGCGGCACGGCGCGCAGGTCAAACTTCGCGCCACGCCCGGCATCATTCACCAGTTCAGGGAAGGCGTTGGACAAGCCGCCGGCGCCCACGTCGTGGATCGCCAGGATCGGATTGGCCGCACCCAGCTGGGCACACTGGTTGATGACTTCCTGGGCGCGGCGCTCGATCTCCGGGTTGCCGCGCTGCACGGAGTCGAAGTCAAGCTGGGCCGCATTGGCGCCCGAAGCCATGGAGCTGGYCGCGCTGCCGCCCATGCCGATGCGCATGCCGGGGCCGCCCAGCTGGATCAGCAGTGTGCCGGCCGGAAACAGGATTTTTTTAGTGAGCGCCGCATCAATCGTGCCGACACCGCCGGCGATCATGATGGGCTTGTGGTAACCCCAGCGCTGGCCGCCTACGGTCTGCTCGTATTCGCGAAAGTAACCGTTGAGGTTGGGCCGGCCGAACTCGTTGTTGAAGGCCGCGCCGCCCAGTGGGCCTTCCGTCATGATCTGCAGCGGGCTGGCGATGTGCTCGGGCTTGCCGTAAGAGTCTGCGGCGGCGTCAAACAGCCTGGACACCGTAAAACCTGTCAGGCCCGCCTTGGGTTTGGAGCCGCGGCCGGTCGCGCCTTCATCGCGGATCTCCCCGCCCGCGCCGGTGGAGGCGCCCGGGAAGGGGGAAATGGCTGTGGGATGGTTGTGCGTCTCGACTTTCATCAGCACATGCATCAGCACGTCATCCAGAGCGCTATAAGTTTGATAGCTGCTCGCGCTTGTCCCTGTTGGGTTTGAGGCTGTTTTGTCACTATTTTTGGCATAAAACCGCTGGGTTTTATAGCCTTCCATGACCGAAGCGTTGTCCGAATAAGCCACCACCGTGTGCTGGGGGTGGAGTTTTTCGGTGTTGCGGATCATGCCGAACAGGCTTTTCTCCTGCGCCACGCCGTCAATCGTGAAGTCGGCGTTGAAGATCTTGTGGCGGCAGTGCTCGCTGTTGGCCTGGGCGAACATCATCAGTTCAACGTCGGTCGGGTTGCGTTTGAGCTGGGTAAACGCATTGACCAGGTAGTCGATTTCATCGGCTGCCAGTGCCAGGCCGAACTCGGCATTGGCCATTTCGAGCGCTGCCTTGCCGCCTCCCAGCACGTCGATGGTTTGCAGCTGCGCACCCTGCAGTTCGGTGAAAAGGCCGGCAGCCTGCGCGCGATCCAGCATCACGCTTTCCGTCATGCGGTCGTGCAGCAGGCCGGCGACCTGTTCGCGCTGGACATCCGTCAAGGCGGTTTTGCTGAAAAATCCGGATTTCAGCGTCAGGCGGTATTCGGTGATGCGCTCAATGCGCTTGACGGCCAGGCCGCAGTTGTGGGCAATATCCGTCGCCTTGGAGGCCCAGGGGGAAACGGTGCCAAAACGCGGCGAGACGATGAAAACCAGTGCGTCGTCGGCCTTGCCCGCCCCTGCCGGGCAGGGCTCGCCGTAGGTCAGCAGCGCTGCAAGCTGGCTCTTGACAGCATCCGAGGKCGGTGTCTCGGTGGCCACCAGGTGCACGAACCGGGCGCTGATGCCCACGATCTTGTCGTGGATGGCTTGCAGCCGGGGAAGGAGT
>NZ_JBFUBD010000138.1:0-6796 GCF_056405935.1 Polaromonas sp. P1_E3 | reverse complement strand
GCGGCTTTCTGACCGACCATTTCCCCGAAGCGCAAAAGTCGATCTGGGACTTCAAGGGCATGTTCACGAGCTCGCGCCACGTGCCGGGCGTGAACTTTGCCGGGCTGATCCACCCCGGCCTGATAGGCTGCCTGCCCGACAAGGCCATGCTGGACATGTGGAACACGCGTGAGCAGGCGCTGATCGACAGCGACCCTACGCGTACCGGCCTGGCCAACCCGCCTTCAGCCGGCACCGCGCACATGGGCAAGATGACGGGCGCCGCGCGCGACAAGGCCGCGGCCGAGGGCGCGCGCACCGTGCCACCGCGCGAACACGGCGGCAACTGCGACATCAAGGATCTGTCGCGCGGCTCCAAGGTATTTTTCCCTGTCTATGTTGATGGTGCGGGCCTCTCCGTGGGCGACCTGCACTTCAGCCAGGGCGACGGCGAGATCACCTTCTGCGGCGCCATCGAGATGGCCGGCTGGGTGCACATGAAGGTCACKCTCATCAAAGGCGGCATGGCCAAGTACGGCATCAAGAACCCGATCTTCAAGCCCAGCGTGATCACGCCGCGCTACGACGACTATCTGATTTTCGAAGGCATCTCGGTCGACGAGGCCGGCAAGCAGTACTACCTGGACGTGAACGTCGCCTACCGCCAGGCCTGCCTGAACGCCATCGAGTATCTGAAGAAGTTCGGCTACTCGGGCGCACAGGCTTATTCCATCCTGGGCACGGCGCCGGTGCAGGGCCACATCAGCGGTGTGGTCGACGTGCCGAATTCCTGCGCCACGCTGTGGCTGCCGACCGGGATCTTTGACTTCGACATCAACCCCAACGCATCCGGGCCTATCAAGCACATCGACGGCAAGATCAGCATGCCGCTGTCGCACGACCTGCCCTGATACGCGGAGACAAACGCCATGCCCACCTACGACTACGACTGCCCGAAATGCGGCAGCTTTGACGCGCTGCGTTCGGTCTCCATGCGCAACCAGGCGGCCGCCTGCCCGAGCTGCGGCGGCCTGTCAGCGCGCATTTTGTCTGTCGCTCCTTCGCTGGCGCTGATGGAAGACGGTACGCGCCGCGCGATGGACACCAACGAGCGTGCCCGGCACGAGCCCAAGCGCTCCGGCGACTACGCGCGGCTCAAGCATCCGGCAGGCTGCGGTTGCTGCTCCAGCGGCAAGCGCGGTGCCACGATAACGGCACCCAACGGCAATAAGGCCTTCCCAAGCAAGCGACCCTGGATGATCAGTCACTAGAGATGGGCTCCCCCCGAAGCGCCTGCGGCGCCTCCCCCTCAAGGGGGCAACATCTGCGGCCTGGCAAAGCCAGTTCCGCGCTGTTCCTGGGTTAAATCACGCTGATCGCTTTGGTCGCGGTTGGTGTAACGGCTACCGAAGAGAACAAGGAGTTTTGACATGATTCACGGCGATATTTCCAGCAGCAAGGACACCGTCGGCGTGGCGGTGGTCAACTACAAGATGCCCAGGCTTCACACCAAGGCCGAGGTGGTGGAAAACGCGAACAACATCGCGCGCATGCTCGAAGGCATGAAGAAGGGGCTGCCGGGCCTGGACCTGGTGATCTTCCCCGAGTACAGCACCCACGGCATCATGTACGACAGTAAAGAAATGCATGAGAACGCGGCCACGGTGCCGGGCTTTGAGACCGAAATCTTCTCCGCCGCCTGCCGGCGTGCCAAGGTGTGGGGCGTGTTCTCACTGACCGGCGAGCGGCACGAGGAGCACCCGCGCAAAGCGCCCTACAACACGCTGATCCTGATGAACGACCAGGGCGAGATCGTGCAGAAGTACCGCAAGATCATGCCCTGGGTGCCGATTGAAGGCTGGTACCCCGGCGACCGCACCTATGTGAGCGACGGGCCCAAGGGCATGAAGATCAGCCTGATCATCTGCGACGACGGCAACTACCCGGAGATCTGGCGCGACTGCGCGATGAAGGGCGCCGAGCTCATCGTGCGTTGCCAGGGGTATATGTACCCGGCCAAGGAACAGCAGATCCTGATCTCCAAGGCCATGGCCTTTGCCAACAACACCTATGTGGCGGTGGCCAATGCCTCGGGATTTGACGGCGTGTATTCCTACTTCGGCCACTCGGCGCTGATAGGCTTTGACGGCCGCACGCTGGGCGAATGCGGTGAAGAGGAAATGGGCGTGCAGTATGCGGCGCTGTCCAAGAGCCTGATCCGCGACTTCCGCCGCAACGGCCAGTCGGAGAACCACTTGTTCAAGCTGCTGCACCGCGGCTACACCGGCATGATCAACTCGGGCGACGGCGACAAGGGAACACCCACCTGCCCCTTCAGCTTTTACGCCGACTGGCTGCGCGACCCCGAGGCCGCACGCAAACAGGTAGAGGCGTTTACGCGGACCACGATTGGCACGGATGAGGCCCCCATGGAGGGGATTCCGAACCAGAGCAGCGTTGCAGCTTGACCCATCAGCTATTCTTTTGATAGCTGCTTGCGCCCGCCCATATTGGCCGAAACCCTTATTTTTCTGAATTGAAGGCTGTTTTCAGACCGGCAGCGACTGCCCCGCTTGCGAAATTACCGTCTTTTGGATGAGCCGGTCATCGCCCAGCACGATCAGGGAGAACAGCAGTTCGTCCAGGCTGGCGGCTTGAGCCGTCTTGCGGGCCAGCAAGGGCGTGGCCTGCAGGTCCAGCACCACAAAATCGGCTTCGCAACCGGGCTGCAGGTTACCGACAACGCCTTCAAGGCCCAGCGCCCGCGCCGCGCCAGCGGTGTGCTGCCACCACAGGTGCTGCGGCTTGAGCGAGAGACCGGTTTTGGTCTGCCCTTCCCTTCCCACATAGTACGCGGCCAGCATGGTGTGAAAAGGGCTGAACGATGTCCCACCACCCACGTCGCTGGCCAGGCCATAGGGGAAACCAATCCTGTCTGCGCCCTCGTAGTCGAAAAACCCGCTGCCAAGGAACAGGTTGCTGGTGGGGCTCACGGCTGCCGCCGTGCCGGTGCCGCGCATCAGCGCGCGGTCTTCGTAATCGATGTGGATGCAATGCGCATATATGGCGCGCGGGCGCAGCAGTCCGAACTGTTCATAGACGCTGAGGTAGCTGCGCGCCTTCGGGTAAAGCTGCCGCACCCAGGCGATTTCGTCCTTGTTCTCGGCGACGTGGGACTGGATCCACACATCCGGGTACTTCGCCGCCAGCTCGCCGGCGCCGCGCAACTGCGCCTCACTGCAGCTGGGCACAAAACGCGGCGTGATGGCATAGCCCAGCCGGTCTACGCCATGCCAGCGCTGAATCAGCGCTTCGGTGTCCTGCAAGCTTTGCACCGTTTCGTCACGCACGCCGTCCGGGGCATTCTGGTCCATCAGGCATTTTCCCGTCATGAGGCGCAGCTGGTTTTTCTGTGCCTCGGCAAACAGCGCGTTCACGGATTCCACATGGGAAGTCGCAAAAGCCAGCGCCGTGGTGACGCCGTTGCGCAACAGCTCCGCTATGAAAAATGTAGCTGCTTGCGCACAGTACTCATGGCTTGCAAAGCGTTTCTCTTCTGGAAAGGTGTAGTTTTCAAGCCAGGGCAGCAACCCTTCGGCGGGTGAGCCGATCACGTCCAGTTGCGGGTAGTGAACATGCATGTCGACAAAACCCGGTGCGATCAACCGGTTCGGCAGGTGTTCTGTGGGCACCTCGGAAAATTGGGACACCAACGCCTGGTAGCTGCCGACGGCCTGCACAACCTGGCGGCCTCCGGCGTCGGGCCCGGTCACCAGCAGGCCGTCGGCTTCAAACACGGCCTGTGCAGGCGCGGCAAAGTACAGGAGGGCGGCGCGGTAGGCTTTCATGGCTGCAAGATTACCCCAGTCACGGCCTGGCCGGATATTCAAAACCCGATAGGACTTATTGGCCTTGTTGCCAGCCCCGAGGCCGGCTCAGCGGCTCACGCGGCAGCCGTCACCCAGCGAGGCGCGCCAGACCCGTACCGAAGTCAGGCCCGGCAGGCGTGCGTCGAGCTTGCGGAAGATGAACTGGCACAGGTTTTCCAGCGTGGGCGGGCCCAGGCCTTTCACGTCGTCGAGCAGGTGGTGGTCCAGCTCCCCGCGCAACACTTCAATCTCGCGCCGTACCAGGCCGAGGTCCATCACCATGCCGGTTACCGGGTCAGGCACGCCGGCCAGGAAAACTTCGGCGTTGTAGGTGTGGCCGTGCACGCGCTTGCTGCTGTCGGCTTCGATGATGCGCTTGAGCGTGTGGGCTGCATCAAAGTAGAAGATCTGGCTGATTTCGCAGCGCATGGGCGCCGGCGCGGGATGCTTTGGGGTGCTCATCGGATGCCCGTGATCTTGTGGGTTTGCAGGCTGAGGCGCCACGCGGGGCGCTCCATGCACAACTGGATGCAGGTTTCGGTGTTCTGCCGGCGCTGGGGGTTGTCCATGGGCTGCAGGTAGCGATGGGTGAAATCGGCGGCCTCAAGCTCGGCCAGGTCAAGGCCCGAAAAAAGAGGCTGAGGCCATACCACCTTGAGCTCCTGGCCCGCACGCTGCACCCAGGGCGCACCGGCCTTGGGGCTCACACAGATCCAGTCGATGCCTTCGGGCGCAGCGATGGTGCCGTTGGTTTCCACCGCAATCTGGAAGCCCCGCGCATGCAATGCAGCAATCAGTTCCGCATCCACCTGCAGCAAGGGCTCACCACCCGTCATCACCACAAAGCGGTGCGCGCTGTCGCCGGCTGGCCACTGCGCTTCAATTTTTTGTGCCAGCGCATCGGCATCGGCGAACTTGCCGCCCAGCGTGCCATTGGTGCCGACGAAATCCGTGTCGCAGAACTGGCAGACGGCCGTGGCGCGATCCTGCTCGCGGCCTGTCCACAGGTTGCAGCCGGCAAAGCGGCAGAACACCGCAGGCCGCCCGGCATTGGCGCCCTCACCCTGCAACGTATAGAAAATTTCCTTGACCTGGTAGCTCATGGCGCGGCCYGCGCAGGCATCTTCGGATGCAAGGTCGAAGGGGAAAATGGAAAAACAAAACAGGCGCCCACACAAGCCAAAAGGCCGGGGGCCGCGAGGTTTTTATACATGGTAGTCCTCTACATGGCCCCGGAAACAAGGCAAATGCCGGCGCGCCGGGGCGGCACGCAAGCCCTGATTTTAATGGCCAGCGGCCAATGACGGGATTTCGGAGGATTTACCGCCAGATACCGGCTTCAGGGGACCGGCGCCTCATGCGCCTGTTTTTCGAGCCAATCGCAGAAGCTGTCCAGCCGTGCATTCGGCCCGGCCCGGCGCCTGGCCACGTACTGGTAGCTGCTTTCCTCAAAGCCCAGCGGTGCCACCAACCGCCCCGCGCGGATGTCGTCCGCCACCAGATGCCAGGGCGCGATGCAAACGCCCAGACCAGCCACGGCCGCCTCAAGCGTGAAGTAATAGTGTTCAAACTCCGGGCCCTCCTGAATGGGAAGGACAAGGCCGCGCGACTCGCACCACATCTGCCAGGCATCCCGTCGGGTCCGGGTGTGCAGCAGCGGCAGGCGGGCCAGGTTGACCGCTTCGCGCAGGTCCGCCTGGTTGGCGAGCGCAGGCGCCATGACGGGCCCCAGGCGCTCCGCAAACAGTGGCAGCAGCGTGGCGGATTTTTTGCTGGTTCGCCCGTCTACCGTGATGACGAGGTCGTAGCGATCACGATCCACATCGACCACACGTTCGGCGGCGCTGAGCCGGACGTCGATATCGGGGTGGCGCGCATTGAAGTCATAAAGGCGAGGAATCAGCCATTTGACGGTAAAGGTGCTGAAGCAGGAAACATCCAGCGTTCCTGCTTCGCCGCTGCGCACTTCACGCACCGCTGTTTCCATCTGGTCCAGCGCGGCAGAAAGCGCCGGCCACAGCGCAGCGCCGGCGGCCGTCAGCTGCGGTTTGTTTTTGGCGCCTTCAAACAAGGTCGCGCCCAAAGACTGCTCAAGCTGGCGCACCTGCCGGCTGATCGCCCCAGGGGTTACGGACAACTCCTCGGCTGCAGCGGTCATGCGGCCCAGCCGGGCGGCAGCTTCAAAGGCACGCAAGGCATTCAAGGGCGGGAGATGGCGTTTCATTATGTGAGTTTATGACACATACGATGTGCAAACAAATCGCTTTCCCCGATGGCCGTTGATTGGCAAAATCCAACCTTCCTGCGAGATCTTCAGCTCGGCATTCGCCCATTCTATTGAGGAAAAATCACATGCCGTTTATCCGCACCAGCGTCCATCACAGCACCAGTCCCGAACACCGAAAAGGCATCGTCGAGGGAATTCACCAGGCGCTCGTCGACAGCATCGGCATGCCTGAAGACGAGCTTTTTAATTTGGTCAACGGCTACGATGCGCAGCATTTTTTCTTCAGCCGCAGCTTCAACGGCATGGCGCGTTCAGAGCAACCCGTGGTCGTCGAGATCACGATGCGGCGCGGCCGCAGCGACGCCATGAAGCGCGCGCTCTACGCGGCCATTGCGGGCAATTTAAAAGCCAACGCCGGTGTCGCGGCCGACGACGTCTTCATCTTCATGCATGAGAACGACTATTCGGACTGGTCGGTGGGCGGCGGCGCGTTTGCCATGGCGCTGGTGCAACAGCCCGGCCCTAACTGAGCCTGGCTGATGAGCGAAGCGCTTACTTCTGCGCCGCTGTGCCGCCGGACGGCAAAGCAGGCAGCACCGGATAAGCCTTCGCCATCCACGCATACATCACCACCCCCACTAGCAGCGAGGCTGCTGCAATTTCCAGTGAAAGCGTGAAGCCTGCACCCGCATTGGGCGTGCGCCTGAGCAGCACTGCGACC